>NZ_JAZFTO010000036.1:0-8029 GCF_036446775.1 Candidatus Desulfatibia sp. | reverse complement strand
AAAGGTCGCGCCGGGGTGTACCGTCTGTTCCGAGCTGGTTATAAGTACCGTTGAGGTTGTAGGTTCGGTGTGAAGAACCAGCAGCTTACCGTAAATCACCGGTGCCAGAAGAAGATCTTGTTTTTGCTTTTGACCGATTTTCTCCTTTTCCTGGTAATATATACTATAGGACTGTCCTTTTTTTACCCCGTCTTCCTGCCCCCTGTTGATGAAGGCTACCGTATGGGCGCCTATAAGGCTGTCTTGTTCTTCAGTTAAAAGGATTTTACCGTTTAGTCCCGGCCGGCTTGCAGTCCGGGTTATTTTCGGAGCCCTTTTTTTGTATGGCATCAAAAGATCATTGACTCTAATGGCGCGAAAGGATCGTATAACTCTGGCTATGGCAAAACGGGGTTCTTTTTTAATAATTTCGACGACACCTGTCAGATAATGCTGAATTCCTATGCGCGCCTTTGTCTTTTCGTCTTTCAGCGGTTCCAGCGTTCGATAGACGGTGTATTGGCCCCCTAATGCATACGGCATGTCGTTCTGTTGCATGATGTAAACCCGATCCCCGGTACTTATCATGGTTTTATTACCTTTGACCTTAAAGATGTAACCGTGGGGAACGACAGGTGTTTTGCTGACAAATCCAATGCTGTCGATGGGTGAATAGTAGTAAAAGGGCAGTTCTTTGG
This sequence comes from Candidatus Desulfatibia sp., assembly GCF_036446775.1. NCBI lineage: Bacteria > Pseudomonadati > Thermodesulfobacteriota > Desulfobacteria > Desulfobacterales > Candidatus Desulfatibia > Candidatus Desulfatibia sp. Next base: position 7,352 of record NZ_JAZFTO010000036.1, on the reverse strand, counting down.
GCACCTCCGGCTCTTCTTGAGGGAGCGCCTTCTTTTGCGCAGCTTTGACGACATAGCTTTCGACTCCCGTTTGATGAAAGAGGCGCATGCGCATGCCCGGATATATGCGGTGGGGATTGAGGATCTGGTTGTTTTCCTTCCATAAATCAGGCCACAGCCATGCTGAATCAGAAAAACGCTGTGAAAGGTCCCAGAGCGTGTCGTTTTTTTGAACGGTATAGTAAAAACCGGCCTCATGCTCTACCGTCATGGTGGTTTGCTGTGCCGCGAGATGCAACGGGAAAAAGGTCATAGCGAAAAAAATAATCAAGCACGTAAACACTCGGAATTTGTGATTGCAAAACATCTGAACCCCCAATTTAATCATTTGTAACTATTCAGCCACTAAGGCACAAAGACACTAAGAGATAATGGTTTAAATTGTCCCCCTTAACTTTTAGTTGGCGCCAAGTGCGGTGCCTTTCGCTTATAAGATCCCGTCCCGCTTTCAGCGGGGCGGGAGTTCTATAAAATCGTATTACGATTTTATTTATCCTGCTTAGCAGTTTTTGTCAAGCTTTTCAATAATTAAGCTATTCGGATAGGCATACAAAAAATTCGGGCAAAAAAAAGCCTCCATGCTGAAAAAGCATGAAGGCTTTTGAACAAACATTATCAAATGGGCCTGGGTTACATCATGCCACCCATGCCGCCCATTCCGCCCATTCCGCCGCCGCCCATTCCGCCGCCGGGGGGCATCGCCATATCCTGTTTTTCTTCGGGTTTGTCCGCGACCATGGCTTCAGTGGTCAGCATCAGCGAGGCAACGCTGCCGGCGTTTTGCAGTGCATAACGAACCACCTTGGTGGGGTCGATCACACCGGCGGCCATCAAATCTTCATATTTTGAGGTTTCGGCATTAAATCCAAAAGAACCCGTTTCTTTTTTTACCCTGTCAATGACAACGGATCCTTCAAAACCGGCGTTGTTGGCAATCTGGCGCAGGGGTTCTTCGATGGCGCGCATCACAACTTTTACCCCCAGTTTTTGATCCGCCTTGAGTTTCATTTTTTCCAGAATCGGCAGACAGCGGACCAGGGCAACACCACCGCCGGGCACAATGCCCTCTTCAACCGCAGCGCGGGTGGCGTTCAATGCATCTTCAACCCGCGCCTTCTTTTCCTTCATTTCAGTTTCAGTGGCTGCGCCGACATTGATGACGGCAACACCACCGATAAGCTTGGCAAGGCGTTCCTGTAATTTTTCTTGATCATAATCAGAAGTGGTCTCATCGATTTGAGCCCGGATCTGTTTTACGCGGCCTTCCAGAGCGTTGCGTGCGCCGCCGCCGTCAACTATGGTGGTATTGTCTTTGTCAATGGAGATGCGTTTGGCCTGACCAAGGTCAGCCAGAGCAAGGTTTTCAAGTTTAATTCCCAGGTCTTCGGATACCACCTGGCCGCCGGTCAGAATGGCGATATCTTCGAGCATGGCTTTTCTGCGGTCGCCAAAACCGGGGGCCTTGACGGCCGCTACATTCAGGGTGCCTCGCAGCTTGTTGACGACCAGGGTGGCAAGGGCTTCGCCTTCGATATCCTCGGCAATGATAATAAGCGGTTTGCCCATCTTGGCAATCTGCTCGAGGATGGGCAGCAGATCTTTCATATTGCTGATCTTTTTTTCGTTAATGAGAATATAAGGTTCTTCCAATGAGACCACCATCTTTTCCGCATCGGTTACAAAATACGGCGAAAGGTAGCCGCGATCAAACTGCATACCTTCAACAACCTCCAGGGTAGTCTCCATAGCCTTGGCCTCTTCAACGGTAATGACACCCTCTTTGCCGACCTTGTTCATGGCTTCGGCGATGATGTTGCCGATGGTTTCATCGTTGTTGGCCGAGATGGTGCCGACCTGAGCGATCTCACGCTGATCTTTGGTAGGCTTACTCATGCTGTGCAGTTCTTTAACCGCAACTTCAACGGCTTTGTCAACACCGCGCTTGATGGCCATGGGATTGTTGCCGGCGGCAACCAGCTTCTGTCCTTCTTCATAGATTATAGCGGCCAGTAGCGTAGCCGTAGTGGTGCCGTCACCGGCCATGTCACTGGTCTTGCTGGCCACCTCTTTTACCATCTGGGCGCCCATGTTCTCAAATTTGTCATCCAGTTCGATTTCCTTGGCCACCGTTACGCCGTCTTTGGTAACCGTGGGCGATCCCCAGGATTTATCAAGAACAACGTTCCTCCCTTTGGGACCGAGAGTTACGACAACCGACTCAGCAAGCGTTCTTACCCCGTTCAGCATGGCTTCGCGGGCTTTCATACCATATTTTATTTCTTTAGCCATATTGGTCTATCCTCCGTTTATTTTTTTAAAATTATTCGATAACGCCAAGAACTTCGCCTTCATTCATGATCAGGTATTCTTCACCATCAACATTTATCTCCGCGCCGCCATATTTCCCGAATAGAATCCGATCACCTTTTTTGAGTTCAAGCGGGATTCGTTTGCCGTCTTCGCCCAACTTACCGTTTCCAACCGCAACGACTTTACCTTCGGCCGGCTTTTCCTTAGCGGTGTCAGGGATAATGATTCCTCCCTTGGTTACTTCTTGCTCCTCAACACGTTTTACCAAAATTCGGTCATTCAAAGGTCTAAGTTTCATTTTTAAAATTCTCCTTTTACATTAGATCATTAGAAATGTTGTTATAGAACTTCAATTTGTTTTTTATGATGTTGCCGGAAATAGATGGGGAAGGCCTTAATTTTCCAGCATACTGAAGTTGTAACTCTGAAAAAATAATCACACATTTTTGTTTGTAAAGGGGTTTATGAAGTTTTATCGGCAGATTTCTTCGTTTTACTACTTTTTGATTTGCTTGTATCTGTCGATGATGCTTTAGCCGCCTTCTCTTGGGAGGTGGAAGTGTTTTGGTTTTTGCCGGCATAGTCGGTTGCATACCAACCGGTCCCTTTGAGATGGAAACTGCTATGAGAAATAAGCTTTTGCAGTTTTCCGGAACAATGGTTGCATTTTTTTAGAGGTTTGTCGGAAAATTTCTGAATAACTTCATTAATTTTGCCGCATTGCATGCATGCATATTCGTAAATGGGCATCTGTTAAGGGGCTCCTGTTTCCAAAAAATGTTATAAACAAGCTTTGCCAGACAACTTTTTTAAATCTGACCTAATATAGCCAATGTTATAGTATTGTCAAGGCGTAGGCTAATATTTTATTATAAATTTTTCAACTCGTCAATCGGTGGGCGCCATCTGTCATAAAACTTCAATACATCCGCCGATCCGGGAATACTAGCCGGGCCGAGAATTTCATGCGTTATTTTATGAACACGTGACTCTTCCGCCATTGTTTCATGCTGAGAGGCATCAAAGCCCTGAAGGAACTTGCTGAATCTGACTATATGAATTAGTTCGTGGGTTATGATATAGAGGGTAAACGGTAAAAGCTTAATGTCCGGTGATTGCCTGATTGTTGCCAGGATCGTATGGTCCTGAAGACATATTTTGTAAAAATCATATGCGGCCGAACCCAAAGAGGAATTTTTGCGATGTCCCTGGTAACGTATTATTTGTGCAAAGGGTCCGTGAATGGTTTCGTCGGGGCTAAGGTCTGCCAGGGTTTTAATATCGTATCTGCGGCCCAGCCACTGACTGGCGGACATCTTGTAGAAATTGCTCACAAGTTCTTCAGACATGGTAACGCCGTTGTTAACGATGGCAATCTGATCAGCGTTGAAGGTTTCAAGGTTTTCCATGGGTTTTTTTAAAAAAAACTGTAGACAAACAAATTTGAATCATGTAGAAAAGTGTTTTTACTGGTTAAAAATAAAATTAAGATTGGAGGTGATCTGTTGGGTAGTGTCGTTAAAAAACGAAGAAAGAAAATGAGAAAGCATAAACACAGAAAACTTTTAGCCCGTACACGCCATCAACGCAGAAAAGGCAAATAATATTCAGGCCGACCTTTTCTTGAATATAAAAAAGCACCAATTCCGCTTCAAGAGGTCTTGGTGCTTTTCTAGCCTAAGGGGCATACCCTTTAAGATATTTAAAGAACTCCGAGTCCGTTGAAATCACTAACGAACTGTCCTTGCCAAGGGCCTCGCCGTAGATTTCAAGCGTTTTGATAAACGAGTAAAAATCAGGGTCGATGCCATAGGCTTCAGCGTATAATTCGGTCGACTCGGCATCGGCTTTACCTTTTATCGTTTGAGCCTTACGGTAGGCTTCGGAAGTGATCTGCTTCAATTCTTTTTCTTTATCCCCTAATATCTTGCGGGCCTCCCCTTGACCTTCGGATCGAAATTTTTCTGCAATCTGTCTACGCTCGGCGATCATGCGGCCGTATACCGAATTTCTGACCTGCTCTACATAATTAATACGTTTGATCTTCACGTCGACCACTTCAATGCCGAACTTGGACAGTTTGGGCTGGGCCTGTTTCAGGATCCGCTTGGTAATTTCTTCTCTGCCGATGGTAATTTGAAACGATTTTTGATCTTTAGCATCTTCAACCCCGTGTTCAAAAGTGTCCATACTTCGGTTGGTCTGGCGCACCGCTTCAATCAGCCGGTTCTCGGTAATCAAGTTTCTAACCGCGGGATCGATAATATCATCAAGCCGTCCCTGGGCGCTGATGGTGTTGTTGACCGTCTGAAAAAATTTAACAGGATCGACAATCTTCCAGCGGGCAAAGGTGTCGACCCAGATATAGGTTTTATCAAGGGTGGGGATCTGTCCGGGATCACCGTCCCATTCCTGAAGATTTTTCGGGAAACGATTGGGATACTGAATAAAAGGAATCATGAAATATAAACCGGAGTCCTGCTTGGGTTCGCCCACTACTCTCCCGAACTGGGTCACAACCACCTGTTCGGTTTCATCCACTATATAGGCGGAAAAATAAACAAGGGCAATGACAACAGCAGCAACAATTAAAACAATACCTTTAGATTTCATTATTTTACACCGATTTGTTTCCCAAGGTTAAGCAGCGGCAAAAGGTTTTGCTGATTCGAATCAATGATATATTTGTCCCCAAGTTTAGGGAAAAGGTCTTTGACCATTTCAAGATAAAGGCGCCGTCTGGTAACGTCCTTGGCCTTGGCGTATTCTTTAAACACAGCCACAAACCTGGAAGCGTCACCCTTGGCCCGGTTGACGCGGTCAAGGGCATAGCCTTCGGCGATTTTGACGGTCCTGTCGGCCTCTCCGCGGGCGGTCGGGATCTCTTTGTTGTAATCCTCCAGGGCCTGATAGATCATTTTTTCCTTTTCCTGGATGGCCTGGTTGACTTCATTGAATGACGGCTGCACCGGTCCGGGAACATTGGTTTTTTTCATTTCAATAGTGACGATATGGATGCCGGATTCGGCATTGTCCATTTCTGCTTGCAGGACATTTCTGGCTTCAATGGCGATTTCTTCGCGCTTGCTGATAACTTCATTGATGCTGCGGTCGCCCACTACCAGCCGCATGGCCGCTTCCGACATATCAATCAGCAGTCGACGGACATCCGCAACTTTAAACAGAAAATCGTAAGGATCCTTGATGCGATACTGAACGATCCAGGGCACCAGGGCCACATTCAAGTCACCGGTCAGCATCAGGGATACGCTGGCAGTCTCACTTCCGCCTCGAGACCGTGAGCGCGCTTCTTCGCGGGTGGAGCGGAAACCGAATTCTTCCTTGTAAACGCGGCGAACCTTAACCTTGGTAGCTTTTTCAATTCCAGCGGGCAGCTTGAAATTAAGACCGGGCTGAGTGATACGGATAAATTTGCCAAAGCGCTGGACCACGCCGACTTCATCAACGCCGACCGTAAAGAATGTTGAAGAACCGAAAAAAAGAATAATAATAAGTAGAATCAACAGCGGGCCGCCCGGCAATTTAAGCTGCTTGAATTTTTCAAAAAGATCACTCATCTGAGGAGGAATGCCGCCTCCGCCCTTGCGCTGTTGCTGCTCTTTGAGTTTTTCCCAATCCCAGCTCATGTTTTAATCCTATTTGGTTTACGAGGCAATTTCAAAATATCCTCTTTAAAAATAGTTGCAAAATGCGATTTTAAGTTTCGCTGAAAGCGGGACGTTATATAAAATCGCTAAGCGATTTAATAACTCGTTAGAATGCTCGAATTATAACTATACTAAATTATGTTACCAAACCCTGCAAGTCAAGTAAAAAGCAGAAGTAAGATATGAAATATAGGCGGCCCGGTTTTTCTTGACAATCGAAGCGATCATTTTATAGTCCATGAAGAAGAATGTTCGTTATTTTTATGCCAAAGCTTTTTTTATTGCCACTAAGGCACCAAGGCACTAAGAAGAATAATATATCCTTTGTGTCTTTGAGCCTTTGTGGCAAATATCGTTTGGTTTCGGCGTGTTTTGGTTAGGTTATGAAAAGAAGAAAAAACGTTAAAGAGTTTACGCACATCGGAAATGTTATTAGCAATGTTTTGAGGTCCTATCGCCATGAGGCGGATGAAGGTCTGGCTCAGATATGGGACCTTTGGGATCGTGCCGTCGGAGAGAATATCGCTAAAAATGCCCGGCCGGAGGCTTTTAAGGGGAAGTTGCTTTTAGTAAATGTAACCAGTTCAGCCTGGGCCCATGAACTGCAATTTTTAAAAAAAGATATCATAGCAAAGGTCAACCAAGCTTTGGGCAAAGCCCTGGTCGAAGAAATAAAATTCAAGATTGGACCGGTATAGTCATGGATTCTTTGACTATCGATGCTTTTTTTAACGGTCGTATTAAAGTCAAGCAGCATCGCAGCGGCTACCGCTTTTCCATTGATGCTGTTTTAATTGCCGGCCATGCCAAGCCGCGCCCTGAAGATACGGTTCTGGATCTGGGTACAGGCTGCGGTATAATTCCCATGATACTGGCATATCGTCAGGCGACAATAAAAGTATATGGAATTGAGGTGCAGCCGCAATTAGCCGAGCTTGCAGCCCTTAATGTTGCAGAAAACAATATGGGGGATCAGATTTCAATTCTTTGTATGGATATGAAAACGCTGCAATCTGATGTGATTCCCGGGCCGGTGGATCTGGTAATAAGTAATCCCCCTTTCAGGAAGGCAGAATCAGGAAGAATAAATCCTAACCGGCAGCGGGCAATTGCCCGGCATGAAATTAAGGCCACTCTTTTTGATGTTGTCGAAACCGCCCGTCGCATGCTGCCTCTTGCGGGACGCTTTATTACCATCTATCCGGCTGAGCGCATAACCGATATTCTTTCGCAAATGCGCAGCGCGGATATTGAGCCCAAATTTATGCGCATGATCCATTCCGGCACAAATACCGCAGCGAAGTTGATTTTAGTGGCAGGGAGCAAAGGAGGGCG
>NZ_JAZFTO010000035.1:0-3033 GCF_036446775.1 Candidatus Desulfatibia sp. | reverse complement strand
CCATTTCAGCCGGGGTGCAGATATATTCACATGATACGGTTGCCTGGGCATTGTCGGCTGGAAAAAAGACCGCAGAAAAAGCACCGACCCGGATCGGCTCAAGATGCTATATCGGTCCGAATACGATTATCACCAAAGGGGTGACGATTGGAGCCGGCTGCATGATCGGCGCCAACAGCCTGGTTCAAAATGATATCCCGGATAACAGCAAGGCCTACGGGACGCCATGCAAGATCATCAGCCGGTTTGCCCAGGCAGAAACCGATCAAGAAAATTAAACATAGACTTTATGGAATATGCAGACCTCATCAAACCTAATTTTTTTTTCCTATCAGAGCTTCGAAAATACTGGATTTGACCAAAAAGTGGACAAGATCCAATCCAAATAGACGTTGTCAAAAATAGACATTTTACATATTTTAATTGTTGATATTATAGGATATATATCAATAATATGTAAAATAATACATACATTTACTAAGATAATGTGTTCCAATTATTTTTATTGAATTTCACAATAAGATAGAGGGCACATGTCGAAAAATAACGAACAACTTACGTTTTCGGAACCAATCGAAAGCAAACCCGATAAACATAGCCTGAACGATTGGATCTCCGTTGAATATAAAAAAGAATTGAACATAGCGATGCTGTTTTTTCGGGGTAGCTACGTCAAGCAAGTCAATCTGAAGGATAAGGTTGAAAAAAAACTGTTTTTCATCGAACTCGTAGAATTGGGAGCTAAGCAAACCAGGATTGCGGAGGTTTTCGGAATAAGCCGTCAGACTCTGCACAATTATACGGAAACGAAGAAAAGAATGGGTGTTGAGGCGCTGATATACAGTTGGCGAGGCAGCAACGAGAAGGAACAGCGCAAACAGAAGGCGGAGGAAATAAGTTTCGGCAATAAAAACGACAAGCTTCGAGAACTGCGTCGCATCGAGACCGAAAAAAGAGAGGCGGAAGCCGGTACAAGACGACAGTTATCCTTATTCGATTTACCCCGAGAAGCGGTGGAGGAGGTCGAAGAGCGGGAACAAACGTTTAGCGGGGAGCATGATTGGAAGAGAACGAGATATGCGGGAGTGTCCTTATTTTTTGCCCCCTTGTTCAGGATTTGGAAATGGATGGATTTGGTTCAGGTTTTTTTGGGGGGCGACTTCAGAATTATGCTGGTTTTTCTATTGATGAGCGTTAAAAACGTTCGCTCCATTGAGCAAACCAAACACATTAGGGCAGGGGAAGCCGGAACGTTGCTGGGGATAGGAAAGCTTCCGACCAAGAATACGATACACCAATGGTTTTGGTTGGCGGCTAATAGAGGCCAGGCAATGGAAATGTGCCGCAGTTTCTTCAAACATCAAATAACAGCCGGTATTGTGTCCGTTTGGCTGTGGTTTACGGACGGACACATGCTTCCGTACAGTGGGAAGGACAGAGTTCACCACGCCTTTAACACGCAACGGCGTCTACCGATGCCCGGTAGAACAAGTTTGGTGACCTGTGACGTCAAGGGAATGGTGGTTGATTTTGAAATTGAGGAAGGCAAAGGCAATTTAAAGGAAAGGATATTTCGCTTGGCGGACAAGTGGAAGAAAGATGCGGGTCGCATACCCGTGATGGTATTTGACAGAGAAGGTTCGGGGAACGAATTTTACTATCAATTAACTCAAGGGGAAATACCTTTCGTCTGCTGGGAAAAGAATTGCGATACGAAGAAACTCAACAGTATCGAAGAAGATCGGTTCAACCTGAAATTTGAATTCAACGATAAAAATTATGCTGTTTTCGAGGAAGAAAAAATATGTGTCTACAAACCTAAAACTGACGATAAAGCCAACGATGGTGGAGAGGTGAAGAAAAAGGAGGTTGAATACAGTCTGCGTCGAATTTATCTGCACAATATGTCAAGCAACCGTAAAATATGCATTTTATCCTGGTCGGACGAAAGTTTAATGAGCACGATCGATTGCGCTAAAGCAATACTGTCGCGTTGGGGAGCATCCGAAAATACTTTCAAACATCAAAAGGATCGCCACCCTCTGCACTACAATCCCGGAATAAACAAGACGGATAGCGAGGATCAATCCGTCGTAAATCCGCAGTTGTCGAAGCTGAAGATAACCATGAAGAATCTTAAGGCCAAAATTGTTGGGCTGAAAGCGAAAATCGGAGGAACTGAAAAAATATTCAATAAAGACGGGACCGAACGAAGCAACAGCGCATATTCGAAACTGTCCGCAGAAATTAGCGACAACAAGAAGAAACTGCAGGAATACGAAGCAGAAAGAAAGACGCTTCCGGATAGAGTGGACGTTTCAAAGCTTGAAGACTACCGTTCCTTCAAAACAATCGACAACGAAGGGAAATACCTGTTCGACCTTGTTACGTCGTCCGTTTGGAATGCTCGTAAACTGATGGCCGATTGGCTGATTGAGTACGATTTCTACAACGACGAAAGGGATGTTGTGGATCTTGTCTACGCGATGTCGAATTGTCAGGGATGGGTGAAGTCGACTTCGGAGGAAGTAATATTTCGTATGGAACCTCTTCAGCAACCAAAACGCAGAATAGCTCAAGAATCATTGTGTCGAAAATTAAACGAATTGTGTGCTCGTACCCAAACGGGAAAATGGTTCTATTATGAGGTAGGCGAGAATCCCAATTAAGATCAAAAAATGTCCAAAAAAAAGGACTAAAAATAAATTATTTGACGAGGTCTGAATTAGAAGATTTTGGCAGAGTTCGCTTGTCGAAGAACTTCTTTATGAGAGAGTTTCTTTATTCGGAAATCTGGATCGCTACCCACTATGGTTAATGAACTGCCCATTGCGGATCCGCATGATGGGTGGTGTGGAGGGTGACGGAGAGAAACCGTCACTTATCCGATTGGATAAACAACCTTAGATCGCTATTGGTTGCATTTTAAATAAGCGAGCATATTTTGAAGCAGTCATCAGATCGCTATGGCGAAGGGCTTCACGGACATCATCAAGTTTATAAGCATCAAAAAAGCCGTACGATCGGCCGTAT
>NZ_JAZFTO010000034.1:0-4609 GCF_036446775.1 Candidatus Desulfatibia sp. | reverse complement strand
CGGGCTATAATATAGAAATAAGCGGCGACAACGTCCTCTCCAAGATAAACGGCTGTATCGTCCTTACGGAAACAGGAATTGACGTGGAACCATTGCTTTTAGCCAAAAATGTACGAAATTGGAATAAAAAGCATGAGGGCTCCATTTCAATAATGGGCGACGTTGATAACTGTCCGCTGATCGAAGCATCGGGCGATATTGAAATTCACGGATTAGCCGCTAATTCAAATTTGAAAGCGGGCCGCAATATTTTCATCCATGGAAACATAATGGCCAAGGATGAGAATAGCATTGCCGCTGGCGGTGATATTTTATCTAAAAATATATCCAACGCTTCCATCGCAGCCGACAACCTATTTGTCTTGTCCATAATATTAAATTCCGATGTAACGGCCTTGGGAACCGTCCAAACATTGGAAAAGACGGGCAAAATTATTGGTGGCGGCATATCTTCGTGCTCTATGGTTAAAACAGGCGCAATCGGCAGTGCAAAAGCGGTCGACACCAAGGTGAGAGTGGCGACGCCGAAATTAATCAAACAGGTGAGGGAACATCTTCTGGATAATTTAATAATAAGGATTGGTTCGATTGACAAAAAAAAAGAACAAATGGTTTTGAAACTCAAAACATTGAAAGAGAAAATGGATAAAACACTAGGCTCGAAGTTCGGCGGTTATAACAAAGTTATCGAATTGACCGAGTTGGAAATCGAGAAGTGCGAAGGTAAGGTTGCCGACCTGTACAAGGAAATCGTTAAAGTAAAAGACCCTTCGCATATCGCAACCAGCGGCGAGGTAATTGCCGATGTCTATCATCCCGGCACGGTTATATCGATTGGGAACTCGTCACGCAATATAAACGCTCCCAAACACAAAATAAGGTTCTACACAAAAGAGTCAAATGTATTTTCGGAAGAGCACAAGGGCATATAACGATGAGGGATTCGGGTGCAATAGCATGAACGACAAATCAAAATACCTCGATATGTTTATCGAGGAGGCGAACGACATATTCAACGATATAAACGAAAGCCTCGCGGCCATGGAAGGTGGTGGCGATAAAGATGAAGAAATCAATTCGTTGTTCCGCGGTTTTCATTCCGTTAAGGGGATGGCGGCGTCGCTGAATTTGCGCGATATACAAATTGTCAGCCACAAACTTGAAGACCTTTTGCACCAAATGCGTGATGGGACAATAAGTTTCTCCGATGATCTTGCCAAACTTCTTTATAAAGGAACCGCGACCCTTGAAAAAATGGTTGTGCTGGCAGAAGAAGGCGATAGCGAAAAGATCGAGTACGACGATTTGCTGAAAGAGATAATCGGCGCTATGAAGACTGTTAAGGAGGATAGCCCCGCCCCTCCAATCCGGCCCGGCATAAAAGGGTTACCGGAGGAGTTGCCCCAATCCGGCCTTGCCGAGCTGACCCGGACTGGCAAAAAAGTCTTTCATATAGAGGTGACTGTTTCGCCCGACAGCGTAAGCCCGGTAGCTCGCGCCTACTTGATAACCGAGGAACTAAAAGAAAATAGCGATAAATTGGTAGGTATTCCCAATCAGGACGAACAGGAGGGATGGGACTATGGCAAACCGATACAAATTTTTATCGCCGCCGATTCAAGCACGGAAGAAATAGAACGTATTCTTAAATCTTCCATCGAAATTGAAAAGTTCAGCGTCGATGAAATAGAAGTGCAACCTGCCTCAAGAAACGGCGACCAAGAAAAGTTGTGTCAAAGGGAGAGTGCTCAGGAGGACGGTAAAGGCGTTATTCCAAAATACCGCAAACCCGGCGCGGTAAAGGTGGAGACACCCGTGCTTGACAGTTTGATAGATATCGTTGGGGAAATGTTTATTCAGGATAATCAGTTGCTAGACATTACAAAGGTATTGAAGGCCCCGGATGCCACCAAGAGTATTAACGGCTTGCAGAAACTGGTGCGCAAACTTTATAAAGAGGTCATGGAACTGCGCCTCGTTCCCATTACGGTCCTTTCCGGCATAATCCCAAGGGTTACCAGGGAACTTCTAAGCAATACGGACAAGAAAGTTGAGTTTGAAGTCCAAGGTGTAGATGTCAGGCTTGACCGGTCGATAGTTGAAAAACTCGGCGATCCGATTATTCACATAGTACGCAATAGCCTGGACCATGGAATTGAAAGCCCCAATGAAAGGCGCGAATCCGGAAAACCGGAAAAGGGGAAACTGGTTTTCTCGGCGTTGCGGGAAAAAGGCGTTATAACAATCAAGATCTCCGACGACGGCCGGGGATTAAATCTGGAAAAGATAAAAGAGAAAGTCATTGCCAATGGAATGGCTTCGCGCGAGGAGCTTGATGGCAAGACCGACAGCGAAATATACGACTATATACTGGAGCCCGGATTCTCAACCGCTGAAAAGGTTACCGACATTTCAGGGCGTGGCGTCGGTATGGATATAGTCAGGAACGTGGTGGTAAACCTGGGCGGCAAGTTATTGGTCGAATCGTCAAGGGGGCAGGGTTCGACATTTACAATGCATGTTCCATTAACGATGGCGATAATTAATACATTTCGCATTAACATAAACGACGATATCTATGCCATTCCGGTAGGCAAGGTTATTCATGCAATCGAACTTCCGCGTAAAGAGATGACTATAGAAAACGGTAAAATGTCTATTGAATACCTTGAAGAGACCGTCCCGGTATTTGACTTAAAAGCGATACTCGAATATGAGAATGTGGATTTTGGCGACAAAGTAGTTGTTCCGATACTTATAGTGGAAACTGGTTTTAAAAAGGCCGGACTTATTGTCGATTCTTTTATCGCGGGATACGAAACAGTGATTAAACCTTTAAGGCCGCCGTTGGAAAAAATGGAAATGTATACCGGCGCCACGATATCGGAAAAAGGCGATATTATCCTTATCCTTGATACGGAAAGGCTCTTAAAGGGAGTGGCTTTTTAAATACGGTTACAAAGTCGGCGATGTTTCATGGTCAGGCGATTCAAACCTTTCAGTGTGCCGACGAATCTTCTGTTATGACGTTATTATAGGATTTCGCCAATGGGGAACGGTAAAGTGGGGTCATATGGGAAATGTCGGTTAATATATGAAATCGCAATTGCTCAACAAAACAGATTACAGGCGCGGTTTCAAGGCGGGGCTGATAGCCGCGGGGACGCTGGTGCCAATCTTCGTCGGTTTCGGCATCCTTGCGGTCCAAAAAGGGTTAAGTCCCGCACTTGCTCTCATTACGACGGTCATTGTGTTCGCGTCTCCCGCGCAATATCTGATAGCCGATATGATTGGAAGCTCCGCCGCCGTGTGGCAATTCATAATCACCGGCATACTGATGAACACAAGGTTTTTCATCATGAGCCTTACGATGTCCCATTTCATGCGCCATGTCCCTTTAAAAAAAGTTCTGCCGCTAGCGCACTTTGTGGCCGCCACGCCCTTTTTGCTTACCCTTTTCGACAAGAGGAAAAATAAGGACGCCGATTTTTTCAGTTATTTCTGCGGCGTGGCCTCCGCTGTTTTTCCGGCGACATTACTGGGAACCGTTCTGGGATTTATTGTGTATGAAGACCTGCCGCCCATTTTATTGTTTGCTTCGTCCCTTTTTCTGCCGGTCTATTTTTCCATCCTCATAGCGAGCGACGTTAAAAAGAAATTGGAAATTATTGTTGTCGTTTCCTGCTTCATGGCCGCTCCGTTCGCGGAGGTCCTCGCCCCCGGCTGGGGAGTGGTGCTTGCGGCCCTAATATCGGCTACCGTAGCCGTTGGAATAAAGGCATGGATGCAAAGAGCTGGATAATCATCATAAGCGGCGTAGGGCTTGGTTCTTACCTTATCAGGAGCGCTCCCTTCGTGATCGGCAGGAAAGTAAAATTCCCGCCGCTCTTTCTGGATTGGCTCATTTTCATTTCAATCGGCATAATGGCCGGGTTTATATCAAAAACGCTTTTCGTTAAAGGTTCCCAACTTTACTTCGGCGATTTCTTCGTGCAGGCTTCGGCCCTGGCCATAGCCGTTCTTTTTCAATTAAAATTTCAGAAAATTCTTCTTTCGGTTTTCCTTGCCGTGCTTGCCGCCATGATTATTAAAGTTCTGCTGGGTTGAAAGCAACTTCGTCTCCGTATGAGGTTATTATAGGATTACGTCAATGGGGAACTTTAAAGTGGAGTCATATTGGAAATGTTTGTTGATATATGAAATCGCAATTGCTCAACAAAACAGATTACAGGCGCGGTTTCAAGGCGGGTCTGATAGCCGGGGCGACGGTTGTACCCATCCTGACCGGTTTCGGCATCCTCGCTGTCCAAAAAGGGTTAAGTCCCGCACTTGCTCTCATGACGACGGTCGTTATGTTCGCGTCTCCCACGCAATATCTGATAGCCGATATGATTGGAAACGCCACCGCCGTGTGGCAGTTCATAATAACCGGCATACTGATGAACACAAGGTTTTTCATCATGAGCCTTACGATGTCCCATTTCGTGCGCCATATCCCTCTAAGAAAAGTTCTGCCGCTAGCGCACTTTGTGAACGCCTCAACCTTTATGCTTTCCCTTTTCGACAAGAGGAAAAATAAGGACGCCGATTTTTTCAGCTATTTCTGCGG
>NZ_JAZFTO010000033.1:0-17953 GCF_036446775.1 Candidatus Desulfatibia sp. | reverse complement strand
TTGAAAAATACCTTAAAGCCCTGCTGCAGCAGGAAGGAATTCGATTTTAAGCCCTTCTATCTTTTCAAAATGCCTTAAATGCTTGGGGACGTCCTTGACTAATTAGACTTATGTTTGTCTAGCCGATAAAGGATTTTGGTAATTGCAGAAAGAGATACACCCAGATAACGGCCTGTTTCAGCCAGCGAAAGTCTCCATTCTTCATCTAGTTTTTTTCCCAATTGAGATCTGTCCATCGAAACTTTCTGACGCCGACTTCCTGATTTCAACGCTTCGACACTAACACTCTCCTTCTTGCAGATTTTCTCAACATGTTTTGCAACACGGTGCAAACGCTCCTGGACAGAAAACTGCTCTTTTCTCGTCTGATCTGACTGCTTGATAAGCTGTTCAACGAATTCGCCACTGCCCAAAATCCGTTTATCTGACTTCTCACGCACACCAAGCCGACGCACCTTGACCGCTGACCGGATCTGTTGCCCGATAACTTGTGCAACCCAACGCTTTTTAACGGACTCAGATTATTTTTTTAAAAGAGAAAACAAATATTCCCTAGGCATTTTATCAAATATTGAATCGTGCGCTGGATCATATCAGCGGCGGTGTACTAAAATAACCCAACAAATTAAAGTAATTGATAAACAATTAACCCCAAATAATCAAGGTTGAATTTTGTAATGAAAAATGTGGATAAAAAATAAATGTGTTGTTTGATGCTCGATACTGGATACTGGACGCGAGGTGCGTGATGCTGGTTGGAGCGCATCGGAAAACCCGATTCGTGGGGGCGAGCATTGTGGTAAGATGAATTTTAAGGAAAGCAACCAGAGGACCCGTATCCAGCAATACCTTTTCACGCGTCATTTGCCATAGCCTTTTAGGTGTGTTTTGTTGAAAGATAGATCAGATGCGGCATTCACGCAGCCTGCAAGATCATCAGCCATTTCAAGAAATGAGCCGGAAAGGCTTTCTTTTTCACGTGAAAAATAATCAAAGAGTGCTTCCCTTACAATTTTAGATTTGCTGGTATCTTTCATCTCCGACAAACCGGGATTTCAGCTGCGCTCCAATTTAGGGTCCCCGGCGGCCGTGCCGGTTCTGAGTTTTGCAAACAGGTTGTGCATATCTTCTAAAATCATATAGCCGCAGGGAATCAGAATCAGGGTAATGACCGTGGCAAACAGCACCCCGAATCCTAAGCTCACGGCCATGGGAATTAAAAAGCGGGCCTGCCGGCTCTGCTCCAGCAGTATGGGCGAAAGACCGGCAAAGGTGGTTAAAGAGGTCAGGACGATGGCCCGGAACCGCTGGCCGCCGGCCCGGGTGATGGCGTCATGGGCCGTGGCGCCCTCTTGGCGGATGCGGTTGGTGCGGTCAATCAGCACCAGGGAATCGTTAACTACCACTCCTGAAAGTCCCAATATACCGAACAGGCTGATAATGCTGAGATTAAAGCCCATAATCAGATGCCCCAGCACGGCCCCCACTATGCCGAAAGGGATGGCCGCCATCACCACCAGCGGTTGACTGAAGGATTTAAAGGGAACCGCCAGCAGGGCATAGATTAAAAACATAGCCATGATAAACCCCCGGAACAGATCTGCCAGCGATTCTTTTTGTCTTTTGCCCGTCCCTTCGATGGTGTAGCGCAGGCCCGCATACATATTTTTCAGTTGCGGCAGGTAGCGCTTTTCCAGATCCTGCCGGACTTCATTGGCATTTGTAATCTTTTCGTCCACATCGGCCGTCACTTTGATGACGCGCCGGCGCTGGGCCCGCTGGATGGAGGCATACCCTTGCAGCATCTCCACCTGGGCTACCTGGCGGAAGGGAACCTCAAAGCCGTCGGGGGTGCGGATACGCATTTCTTCGAGATGCCCCAGTGATTTGCGCTGATTTTCCGGATAGCGCACCAGCACCTTGACTTCGTCTTTGTCGCGTTGAAACCGGAGGGCTTCGGCCCCGTATAAAGCATGCCGCACCTGGCGAGCCAGGTCCCTTAAGGTCAGGCCGAGAGAGCTGGCCGCCGGTTTCAGTTTAAGCTGCATTTCCTCTTTCCCCGGCAGAAAACTATCGCCGATATCAAATACGCCGGGATATCGTTTGAGTTCGGTTTTTAAATCTTCGGCGGCTGTCAGCAGCAAGTCATGATCGTCAAGGGACAAATGCACTTCAACGGGGTTGCCGGCGCTGTGCAGCTCGCTTTTAAAGCTGATGGACTCGACATCCGGGATCGTTCCGACCCTCCGGCGCCACAGATTGTTGAGCTTCATGGAGCTGATATCCCGTATTTCGCCGTCCAGCAGCTGGATCCAGACCTGGGCCAGGTGTGCACCGCTCTCTCCGGGCCGGCCGTGCCGGCCGAATTGGGCGCCGATCGTTGAAATGCTGTACTCGAGCAGGGGAGGGGCATCTTTCGGGCGGTTGCGGCCGGCCTCGTCCAGGACTTCCAGGGCGGTTTGCTCCAGGTAGGCAACCACCTGGCGGGTGCGCTGTACCGGTGTTCCCGCCGGCATGGTAACCAGGCACTCCAGTACGTCGCCTTCCACCCGGGGAAAGAAAGTATATTTAATCCACCCGGCCTGCCATATCCCTACGGTCAGCAGCAGAATGGCAATCCCCAGGGCCACGGTTGCATATCGCCAGCGGATGCAAAAATCGACCAGACGCGCGTAGGGTTTTTTAATGATCCATCGCAGAGCACGCGCCGGCGCTTTCTCACGCATGGTTCCGGCTGCCAGGGATATTGCCGCCTTGCTGTGCGCCAGATGGGCCGGCAGAATAAAGAGGGCTTCCACCAGGGAACCAGCTAATACCAGCATGACCACAACGGGGATGTTACGCATTAATTTGCCCATGGTGCCGCCGGCCAGCATCAGAGGCCAGAAGGCGACTATAGTGGTCAGAACGGAGAAAATTACCGGCCGGCCCACCTCAAGGGCGCCCTCCACGGCGGCTTTCAAAGGCGGCAGCCCTTGTTCCTGGAGGCGGAAAATATTCTCTCCGATGATAATGGCGTCGTCTACAACGATGCCCAGCACCATAATAAAGGCGAACAAAGAGATCATGTTGATGGATACATCCATCTGGGGCAGAAACATCATACCGGCCGCAAAGCTGATGGGGATTCCCAGAGTGACCCAGAAAGCCAGGCGCAGATTCATTACCAGCCACAGGAGAATACCGACCAGCAAAAGGCCTATGGCCATGTTCTTTACGAGCAGTTCGATACGGCTGCGCAAGATTTTGGATCTGTCCCTAAAATAGGAGGCCTCGATCCCTTGAGGCAGGCTCGGTCGCATTTCGTTAAGGTAAGCTTTCACCGTAGCGGCCACCTTCAAGGCGCTTTGATCCGCCACCCGGTAGACATTGATGATTGCGGCCGGTTTACCCTGAAAGCGGGTAAACAGGTCCACGTCTTGGAAACCGTCGCTGATATGCGCTAATTGTCCCAGGGTTACCAGGCTGCCGTCGGTGCGTGTAATTACGGCGATGTCTCTGAAATCCGGGGCAAAATACCGGCGCCCCTTGGTCCGCACCAGAATTTCACCCTCGGAGGTTTTAACACTGCCCGCCGGAAGATCAATACTCTCTCTGGCGACGGCTTGCGCCACGCGTTCCAGAGTCAGGCCGAAGCGGCGCAGGGTTTCTTCGGAAATTTCAATATGGATTTCACTGCTTCGAACCGCGGAGAGTTCGGCCAGAGTAATTCCCGGCAGGTTGGTAAGATCATCCTTGAGTTTTTCGGCTAAGTGCTTGATGGTCGCTTCCGGCGCATTTCCGTAAATCGCCAGGTTGATCACCTGGATCCGGCGTGTTATTTCGCGGGTTACCGGTTTTTCGGCTTCTTCCGGCAAGGTTGTAATGCGGTCGACTTCCGCCTTGACCTCATCCAGCAGCTTCTTTATGTCCCAGCCCTTCATGACCTCAATTACTACGCTGGCGTAGCCTTCACGGGCCGTGGAATCGATACGTTTGATGCCGGCCAGCCCGGCGATTTTTTCTTCGATACGGCGCACCACAGCCTCTTCAACCTCGGCCGGAGAAGCTCCGGCATAGACTGTGGTAATGCTGATCCTGTCCAGTGAAGTTTCGGGAAAGACCTCAAGTTTCAAGGTCAGGGCGGTAACAATGCCGGCCAGCAGCAAAAATATCATCAACAGGTTGGCGGCAACGTAATTCTCCGCAAACCAGGTAATTGCGCCTCTCATGATCCGCCGCCCCCGTCGGCCGAAACACGGCGGACTTTCATGCCGCTGGTTACCGCCTTGATAGATGAGATTACTACCTTTTCTCCGGATGCCAGACCACTTTCTATAACAACTCCCCGGGTAGAGAAAAGAGCGACAACCACCCGGCGGAATTCAAGCCGGCCGTTGGCATCGACCACCCAAACCGTTCCATCCGGGCGCAGTGCCGATCTGGGGATAACGGCGGCGTTTTCGATTACGCGACCTTTAATCTTGACGGTGGCGAACAGACCGGCCGCCAGCGGCGGTTTGACGGCATAGGGCTGTTCAACTCTGACGACCACGTTGATCATGCGGGTATGTTCATCCAGTTTTCCTTGAACGCGGACCACTTGCCCGGGCCAGGACAATTCACGCCCGGCTACCTGCGCCTGTACCTCGGCCTCAGAACCGTCCGTAGCCTGTGGTGTAAATCCGGGTACCTGAAACCAGAACAGTTTCCGATCTTCCATGGGTACGACAATTTCGGCGGCGGCAGTGTCGTATAAAACCGCCAGCATCTGTCCGGGAGTGACGTATTGACCGATATCAGCTGATTTATCACTTACCCGCCCGTCAAAAGGGGCTGTCAGGTGTGTGCGTGCCAGTTGCAGCTGTGCTTTCTTCAACTCGGCATGATCAGCGTCTAACTTGGCCTGAGCGGCGGCCAGCTGTGGTTCTTTGGCGACCAGCGGCGGCGGATCGCTGCCGGCACGCAGCTGCATCCACTCCTGCCGGGCCACGGCAGATTCCTCTATAGCCAGACGGTGCTTGCTCTCCGAATCTTTTACGCGTGCCCGGGCCAGGGTGACGGCAATTTGATAATCAGCCGGGTCGATGCGCAAAAGCAGATCGCCTTTGTTAAAAGCACCGCCGTTGACCAGGGCGGAAGAAACATGGACGATCTTTCCGCTGACCTGGGAGACCAGACGAATCTCCCTGATGGGCCGCACGGTTCCCTGTCCGGTAATAGTCACCGGGTGCGGCGCTGTTTTGACCGTAATAACCCGGGCCAGCGGGGTGGGGACGGGGGGCCTTTTCTTTTGCAGATCGGGTTTACTGGCAATCAGCGTTTTCAGACCCACTACTCCTGAAAGAATCAGGATCGCGGCAATAGAAAAGTGCAAGATTCTATTTTTCGTTTTTGTCATGGCGTAGGCTTGTCCGTATGCGCCCATCCTCCGCCTAAAGAGCGGTGCAGGGCAACCCGATTGTTTAGAATTGAATAATCAACTAAAATTAAGTTTTCTTCAGCGTTAAACTCGACGCGCTGGGCATCCAAAAAGGATAAATAATCCAGCAGACCGCGGCGGTAGCGGTTCTGGGCTACCTGCCGGGTGGCACGGGCCTCATCCAGAAAGTTAAGTACGCGCCGGCGCCTTTGCAACTGTTGGCGGCGTGTTAAAAGCGCTTCTTCCACTTCAGCAAAGGCGTTAAGCACGGATTTGGCATAATCCGTCAGCCCCTGGGCGTAACGGGCTTGGGCCGCCTTCTGTCCGGCTTTGAGTTTGCCGGCGTCAAACAGCGGCTGAACAGCTCCCAGGGCCAGGTTCCAAAGCTCGCTTTTGGGATTGAAAAGATCGTCGAGCTGCGCACTGGAATATCCGAAACTGCCGGTCAGAGTAATACGGGGGAAACGGCTGGCCTTAGCCACCCCGACAAGGGCGTTTAAGGCCTTCAGTTGGGATTCGGCGGCCCTGATATCGGGTCGGCGCAGCAGAAGGTCCGACGGCAGCCCCGGCGGCACCGGTGCCAGGTTTTTAAAGTAATCTTCGGGCTGGTTGCGCGGCGGCCGGGTGCGGGGATAGCGCCCCAAAAGCACGGACATTTTTTGCTGGACAATTCCCAGGGTCTGGTGCAGAGCCGGCCGGCCGGATTCGGCCTGGGCTAACAGCCGGCGGGCCTGCCGGACATCCAGGACCGGCGACAGGCCGCGGGTGTAACGTGCTTCTACTACCTCTAGATTTTTATTAAAATTTTCAATGGTTTTCTGCAAAAGTTGAAGGCGCCGTTCCAAGGATTCCATCTGCAAGTAAAGGCTGATGGTTTCGACAACGACCGTCTGGGCCACGATGCGACGATTTTCCTGAGCGTAAAGCAGATCCGCGCGCGCGGCTTCTTCAGCCCGGGCCAGCCGTCCCCATAGATCCCATTCGAAGGTGGCGGGCAGTGACAGGGCATAGCTGTCGGTGGTTTGCCGGTAGCTGGTGCCGGTCAGGGAGCTGGTGATGGTCTGGCTCTGTCGTTTACGCCGGGCTTCAAGGCCGAGTTCGGGGAAACGTTCAGCCCGGGTTTGAACGAACTGGGACCGGATTTCCAGAATCCGGGCGGCGGCTTTTTGAATATCAAGATTGTTTTTGAGTACTTGGTTCACGAGCCGGTCGATTTCAGGATCACCAAACACCTGCCACCAGAGGTCCTGCGGATAGGTCAGTTCAAGGGTTGTCTCAGGGGCATGCTGAAAGGTATCCGGAACCTGAACACCGGGATCGGGTCGCTGATAATTCGGCCCGAGCCGCATGCAGGCGCTGATTACCAGCAATGCTGCAACGCAAATAAAAAGAGAGAATGTCCGGCGGTTCATGGTTGCTGCTCCTGTATGTTCATCCCGCCCAGCCCTTTGAGTGAAAATTCGGTAATATGCTCAACCAGCCGGGCTTTGAAGGCCGCATCGTATGTGCGGCCGGTCAGCCGGGAAACCGCCTCCCGGGAAAAGTTAAAATGAATCACCATGGCAATGATGCTCATGATGCTGAGCAGCAGGCGATCATCACCAATTGTTTCAGGCAAATGGGGGCGCAATAGATTCCGCAGTTTCATAAAAAAGGGCTGCATTACTTTCTCGGCCAGCAAATCCAGCGCACCGGTGGGATTGGCCAGTTCCCGGTACATGAGCTGGGAGTGGCAGCGGCGCTCTTCATCGGTCAAGGGCCCTTCCAGAAAGGCCTGGGCCAGGGCGCCGACCACATCATCCAGAAAAGGAGGGTCCAGGCCTTGGAGCGCTGCTTCGAAGCTGTGGCGGATGCGCCGGGCACGGGGTATCCAGCGGGACCGGAAAACCTCCAGGTATAGGTTCATTTTGCCGCCGAAATGGTAATTCACCGCCGCCAGGTTGCACTTGGCCGCTTTAGTGATTTCACGGACACTGACGGCGTGGAAGCCTTTCTCGGCAAACAGCAGCTCTGCATTTTTAAGCAGCCTTAGACGCGTTGTATTATCGATGGGTTTTTCCGTCATCGGGCACCTCTACCAGCATTTTTCATGCAAAATTCAATGAAACGTTTGTATCAAACGAACGTTTGAATAGCAAGAATTTTTTTTGCATTTTTTATCAAAAACATTTACAGAGTAATAATATAAAGGGTAACAGATAACCAACACTGAGCAACCCATAACCCGTAACGCGTAAATCGCAACCCGAAGTGTAACGAGGCCATGAGCAAATCAATAGTATCCATCGTACGCTATGAAAAGCCGCGGGAATCGGTCAGACAGGCGGTTGATCTCTGCCGCGGACTGGATCATATGCCGGCAGGCGCCAGGGTATTCATCAAACCTAATATCGTATTTTGGACCCGGGCGGTCAACTTTCCCAAGTGGGGCGTAATCACCACCTCCCGCGTGGTTGAAGACATGGTCGTCCTTTTAAAGGAGCGCGGTATCGATGATATTACCATCGGAGAAGGAACCGTTCTGGCGAACCCCAAGGACCAAGAGACGCCGGCGCACGCCTTTAAAACCCTGGGATACGGGGTGTTAAAAAACCGCTACGGGGTCAAGGCCGTCAATGTTTTTCAGCGATCCTTTGAAAAGGTCGACCTGGGCGCAGGCGTGGAGCTCAAGTTTAACACCGATATCCTGAATGCCGATTTTGTGGTTAACCTTCCGGTTTTGAAAACCCACGCCATGACCGTCGTCAGCCTGGGGATCAAGAATTTAAAAGGAACGACCGACATTGCTTCACGCAAGAAATGCCACAATACCGACCCCCAAAAGGACCTGCATTTCATGATCGCCAGGCTGGCCGACCAGATGCCGCCGATGCTGACGCTGTTGGACGGCATCTATACCAATGAGCGTGGTCCCAATATCGATGGGCGCATGCGCCGGAGCAACCTTCTGGTGGCATCGGCGGATGTGCTTTCCGCCGATCTGGTCGGTGCCAGAGTTCTGGGCTACGAACCATCGGAAGTTCCCTATCTTGTGCATGCAGCCAAAAACCGGGGGCGGCCGTTTGACCTTTCCGACATCGAGGTGGCCGGCGAACCGATTGAGGCCGTGGCTGCTTTGCACAAATACGATTTTCCATACAACCAGGATAACACCCTGCCCTTGCCGCTGGAGAAGATGGGCATCAAGGGGCTTTCCTGTCCCAAATATGATCTCAGCCTGTGCACCTATTGTGCCGGCCTCACCGGAGTCGTCCTCTCGGCTATTGCCATGGCCTGGAAGGGTGAGCCGTGGGACGATGTAGAGGTGCTTACCGGCAAAATTATGACGCCGGCACCAGACCGCAAAAAGACCATTTTACTGGGCAAATGCATGTACCAGGCCAACAAAAAGCATCCGGACATGCAACAGATGTTCGCCGTTAAAGGGTGCCCCCCCAAGCCCGGGGATGTTGTCAAGGCCCTCCATCAGGCCGGTATCATGGTTGATGCCAATATCTTTGAAAGTATCGATCACATGCCGGGTCTGTTCTTAAGCCGTTACGAAGGCAGACCCGAGTTTGAGGAAGAATTTTTTCAGATAAAAACGAGTGAATAGTGAACAGGGATCAGGGGTCGGGTGTCAGGGGTCAGAGGTCAGAAGTCGAGGGTCAGAGGTCGGAGGTCAGAAGTCGGAGGTCAGAGGTCAAGGGTCAAAGGCATAATAATATTAGAGGAATTTGATCAATCGGAACATATTTGTAAAAACCGTTAGCGAAGGGAGTAACATGGAAATTTATATGATTTACATTACTGTAAGCAGCAAGGATGAGGCCCGCACCATCGGTCGAGAACTGGTGCAGTCGAAATTGGCAGCCTGCGCCAACATCTTCGACAATATGAACTCCTTTTATTTTTGGGACGGGAAACTGCAGGACGACAACGAAGCGGTCCTGATCGCTAAAACCACCAAAGAGCGAGTGCCGCAACTGATGGACAAAGTCAAATCGCTGCACAGTTACGAATGCCCATGCATCGTCACTCTGCCCGTGACCGACGGCAACCCGGCTTTTCTGGACTGGGTAGTTGCTGAAGTCAAATAGGTTTCCATCCATAAATTGAAAGTGGTAGAGCCAATGAATTTTGACTGTCTGAGATGCGGCAGATGCTGCAAAGAAATCGGGATTCCCTGGTCGGAATTAGATCATAATCATGCTGCTGATTGTCTGAGAATGGAAAACGATGTTTTTCTTGAGGCATACGGCTTTATCGTCAATGAACATTCCGGAGAAATCGAGCACCCGGAACCTGGCGTCACCCCTTGCCCGTTCCTGAAATATAACCAAGAAAATGCCGTATGTAAGATTTATCCGGTAAGACCCTGGATTTGCAAAGGCTACCCCGGTCCGGGAATTTCATGTAGAGCAGGGCTGAAAAGGTCTTAATGGGCCAATTTCCTACCCGACATCAATCAGCTTTCCTTTTAGAAGCTGTCCATTTAGAAAATAGCATTGAAAACATTAAATTCGATGATTACATTGTCATAAAGCCGATATTAAGGCATGATTAACATGAACACCAGTACGGGCCGGGTAGCCCGAGGAGACAAAGCCGTGAAGAAAACAATTGTTTTTGCTATAATATATTTGTTTCTGGCCGCTGCCGTCGCCACAGGCCAGGATGCCATGGAGTTCTACAATCGCGGGCTTAAGAGCTCTCTGTCATACAAAAAGGTCGAGTATTTTACCAAAGCGCTCCAAATCGACCCTAACCTGGCGGAAGCCTACGAGCAACGCGCAATCCACTATTATTTTCAGGAACGTTTCGTTCGTGCCATCGAGGACTTCTCCAGGGTTATTGAACTGAAGCCTTACCATGCCGATGCGTATCGGATGAGGGGTATGGCTTACCTTAAAAAGGCGCACGGTGAGGGTATGATGGCGGAAATCAAGCGCCTGGTGCATCGATACCGCCAACCGGGGGTGCCGGAAAACAGGAATGCGCTGGTAAAAGCGATCGACAATTTCAGCCGCGCCATTAAAATGGACCCACAGATGGCCAATGCTTACAGTTATCGCGCAGAAGCATATCGTCTCCACGGCAATACCGATCAAGCCGTCCTCGACGCCACTAGGGCGCTTGAGTTGCAGGGAGACCATAAAAGCACCGCTCACGCCTATAATGTCCTGGCTCTAACCTACCGCCAGTTGGGCCAAAATGAGTTATATGAGGCTGCTTATAGCAAACTTGTCGAACTGGACCCCTATTTCCCGGATTATCCGCCACTAAACGTCCCCCTTATCTCAACAGGCTATACCTCAAATACCGATAGCCTCAAAATCGTCAGGCTCTTTGGGCTTATCGGTATAATCGTTATTAGTTTTGCATTCATATTCAGGCTGGGTTTGCGGGCTCCCAAGAAAAAAGATTAGCCTGGATATTTCATAATCCTTGACTTGGACAAAATAGAATATATTATATAAATTTTTTGCGGAGGAACCCATGCCGATTTACGAATATCAATGTAAAGCCTGTTGTCACTGCTTTGAAGTGCTCCTGCTGTCTGCCGGTGACCCGTCTCCACAATGTCCCGAATGCCGATGTGCAGATGTGGAAAAACTCATGTCTGCCGCCTGCATAAGATCCCGGGGAATACCTACCGGCTCGGGAGGTTTTAAAGAGCCGCCCTGTAAGCCTTCCGGCTGATCGGTTTGATGGAATCCCCCAGTTGGGGGAATTGAACCTTTACGCTAAACCTGCCGTCAATTACGGTGATGCCGCCGTATCCGGGTCCCGGCACGATGAAATTTTTAAAAATCTTGTGTCCACGTTTGACACCGCCGACCAGCCGCAACAGGCTGAAACCATGATTGACCATCTCATCGACGAAATAATTTTCAGCACTGTTTAAAGACAACGCATTGTACCCAGGGCATTCAATATTTTTTATTATTATGCTATAATAACAATATGCTTGGGAATAAACGAAAAATATCACACGGTTTTTTCGGAACCCTATTGGCAATTGCTTGTCTTTATCTCTCCTCCTGCAGCGTTGTGAAAACCACCTACAAAGTCACGAAGGTGACGGTAAAAACAGCTTACAAGGTGACAAAATTCGCCGGGGAAACAGTATATACGATCGGCAAATACACTTTCAAGGTAGTCAAGGCGCCGTTGGCATGGCCCTTGATACGGGGAGATCTCGAATCCATTGACGATTTACCTCCAAAAGATGCGATTCAACAGGGGCGTGTCAAGATGGCTCCGTATGTGGTCAGGGGAAGGCGATATGTGCCCATGAGCGTTGCAGAGGCAAAAACCTATCGACAAAAAGGTATTGCGTCTTGGTACGGGTATGAAACCTATCGACAAAAGGGCGGGCATATGACGGCAAACGGTGAAGCATTTGATCCCGGCGGCCTGAATGCGGCTCACAAATACTTGCCCCTTCCGACCTTCGTGCGGGTGACGAATCTGGAAAACAACCGTAGAACCATCTTACGGGTCAACGATCGCGGGCCGTTTGTCGAAGGCCGAATCATTGATCTGAGTGCCGGTGCTGCCAAAAAACTGGGTTTTTATAAAAAAGGAACCGCAAGAGTACTGGTGGAAGCGGTTAGCCTTGAAGGGTGACACCCTTTTCAAAGGTCTCAAGGTGTCATGAATTGAAAAAAATCATAGCTACTTTAAATCTCTTTTTGTTCGCCGCCTGTCTATTGTTTCCAGGCACGTCATTGGGCCGCGAAAATTGGTTTGATCTTGGCATTTTCGAACTAAAGTCTCGGCGTTACCAGGCAGCCATAGAAGCATTTTCCAAAGCCATTGAAATAAACCCGCACGATGACATGGCTTACAACCAGCGCGGAATTGCCTGGTCCCAAAAGGGCGATTATGACCGGGCTGTTGCAGATTATACCAAAGCCATCGACATAAACCCACGTTATACCAATGCTTACAACCACCGCGGAATTGCCTGGACCCAAAAGGGTGATTATGTCCGTGCTATTGAGGATTATGGAAATCCCGTATTTAACTCTTACGCTTATATTCAGAGAAAAAAAGGCGGCTGAAAGACAAGCTGTCAAACTGCAAGAAATCGGTCTGAAGGCAAGCGTCGTTCAACGATAAGTTTATCGGATGGGTGGATGATATGGCTGAAGTTCAGCAGGTTCATAAGAGTATGTTAGAGGCAATCGGCACGATACAGAATTTTATTAAAGAGGTTACCGGGCAGGAGGCTACTCAAGATGAAATTGCCCAAGCCTTGACCCGTTATTTTGTCCTGAATGAGATTAAGGAATTTATTGAGCTTCAGCGTTGATGGCGTCGTAAATAGTCACGAATTCATCAATTCTAATTTGCCCATAAGTATTTCGAATTCGGATTCCGGGATCTGTTGCCAAGGACTGGTGGGGACAAATTGAAGGGTAGACTTAACATTGGGGGCAAAGACTTTACCGGCGGTAATCTTAGGTGCTGTCAACCGAAATTTGAATTCGCTGCCAAAATCCAGAATCAGATCCAGGTCATCGTTTTCTTCTGAAAGTTCCACCACCAGCGCATTACGCACCAGGCCGCTTCCTTTTAGCTGCTGTTTCCCGCCTTTGCCGGTGTAGACCGTGATGACGGTCTTCTCCAAGGCTACGGCGGTATCGTCCTCAGCTATCAAAAAGGCCTGCTCTGCCAGATACGAGGCGTTTTCAAAGGGGATCCAGTTACTCATGATGCTATGCTTTTAAAGATTTATCAAGGATTGACTTACATTTATAACGATCAAAGGTCAAGTATTGTCCTATCCCGAGCAGGCCAAAGTCATTCTTGTGTATAATATATTGAAACTACTTTGTAACATGAAGAACTCATATAGCTTAATTAGAGCTATTTTTTTTTGCTTGTCAAGCCTCTTTAAATTAGATTATAATATTAACAGGTTATATGCCTTGATGGCGTTAGCGCTCAATTAGGCGATATCCTCCAACAAATAACTTTCAATTGAGCATATCGATCAATTGGGTAATAGTTTGTCAGGCTTTTTAATGCGCTATGCGATTATTACCAACCCTGCTTCCGGCAGGATGACCGTCGACCGGAAGCGCTCTGAGCTGGCTAAAGCCGCACAGATTCTGGATGCCCAAATACACGGGCTGGATACCGGCTCAACTCAGGAGCTTGTTCAATGCGCTCAGGAACTTGCCGCCCGTTACGACATACTTGTCGCTGCCGGTGGCGACGGAACCTTTTCCGACATTATCAATGCTATCGATCCGGCTCAAACACCGGTTGCTTACCTCCCTCTGGGTACCGGTAACGCCATGCGCTATGCCCTTAAATACAAAGGCGACCTGATCGATATTGCCATGCGCATTAGAGACGGCCGGATCCATAATTACGACCTGATCAACTGTGATGATAAAAAGCGCGCTTTTACAGTATCGGTAGGCTTTGAAGGTACGGTCATAAGGCTTCGTGACCGCTATGTCGCCCAAGGCGCCGCCGGTTTCAAAACCTATCTTAAAGCCGTGCTGAACTCGTATTTAAAAGAATACAAACATGCCGGTGCCAGGATTACCATAGATGGCGAGGTATTCGAGATAAAGAATCTGCTGAGCCTGATGATAGTCAAGCACCCCTACTATGGTTATGGCATGAACGTTGTGCCAGGAGCCCGGTTCGATGACCGTCGCATGCATATCTGCTGCCTCGATTCCGGGCCGTTTAAATCTCTTATTGGCGGGATAACCGCGTTCACTATCGGCAATCGTATCGGCCAATATTATACTGGTAGCCGGCTGACAGTAAAGTTGGACCGGCCTTTGGCCCTGCAATATAACGGTAATTCAGGTTGGGAAGCAGACGCTTTTACCTTCAAGGTTCTTCCCGGTGCGTTGAAGATCAAATGTTAGATAAGGAGATACCCGAATATGTCACATGGAGCTGATTCTGTTAAAAGTATATTTTTTGCTTTGGGCGCCAACGCGGTCATAGCCGTATCAAAGCTGGCTGCTGCTGCAATTACCGGCTCCGGCTCCATGAGGGCTGAATCTGTTCATTCACTGGCGGACTGCGGTAACCAGCTGCTCTTGCTGCTGGGTATCAAGCACGCCAAACGCCCCCCGTCACCGGATTATCCGCTGGGTTTCGGCAAGGCCATTTACTTCTGGTCCTTTATCGTTGCGTTGATGCTGTTCAGTATGGGTAGTTTGTATTCCATTTATGAAGGCATCCATAAATTGCGTAATCCTCAACTGCTAAGCTACCCCTATGTGGCCGTGGGCGTATTGTTGTTTTCCATCATCGCGGAAAGTGTCTCCATGTGGGGCTGCTTGCGGGAAGTCAACAAGGAACGGCGAGGCCGAAGTTTGATGCGATGGTTCCGGGAAACCCGCCAGAGCGAGCTGCTGGTTGTTTTCGGTGAAGATCTGGCGGCACTTTTGGGTTTGGGCTTCGCAATGATCGCAGTTGTCCTCACCATGATAACCGGCAACCCCTTATATGATGCCTTGGGCAGTATTGTTATCGGGGTTCTGCTGCTTGTGATTGCATTAATGATCGGAATAGAAGTGCAGGCTCTGTTGATCGGCCAGAGTGTCGAACCGGAACAGAGAGCTCAAATGCTCGAATTTTTGCAAAAGCGCAAGGAAATCGATCAGGTCTTCAACCTGCTGACACTGCAATTGGGAAAGGACGTGATGGTGGCGATTAAGGCTAAAATGGCGGCCATGGACTCCGCCGAGGCCCTTGTAAAAGCAATCAACCGCTGTGAAGCAGATCTAAAACAGGCCTTTCCTCAAATATTATGGCTTTTTTTTGAACCCGATTTAGAGGATTAGTTCCTAACCCGGATAAACCGGCCTCCGGCTCGTAGAGCCTACGCCTCGGAGAGAAAGAATAGCCACAAAGGCACCAAGACACAAAGAATAACTGTTTATTATAATTTAACTTGGTGTCTTGGTGGCGAAAATATTTTGTTAGATAAATCCTTCGCAAATATGATGCGATTTTGATAGATAGGTACTAAATAATAGTTTAAATACCAATGTCGACAAATCTGCCCCCTGAGTATTTTGAAGCCGAAAGGCGCTATCGTGCCGCTAAAACGCCTGCGGAGAAAATCGCCTGTATCGAAGAACTGATCACATTCTTTTAATTGTAGATTTGCAGACGGATCCCGTTCAGCATCGATAAAGTCGCAATTTCCTGATTGACATTCGATACGATTCGTCATAATGCAACATTTCATAAAACCGCATAGCTATTTTATCTTAAAGGAGAATCAATAAAAAGATGACAGATTGGGAACCAAAAATCATAGCCTTTTTGTGCAACTGGTGCAGCTATGGCGCCGCTGATCTTGCGGGCATCAACAGGATGCAATATGCGCCGAATATCCGGGTGATAAGAATCCCCTGCACCGGCAGAATGAGCCCCACGCTTGCTCTGGCCGCCATACGGGAGGGTGCTGACGGCGTCTGGATATCCGGGTGACATCCCGGAGAATGTCATTACCTGGAAGGTAATTACTATTTTCGCCGGAAGTTTTTGCTGTTTCAAAACCTTATGGATTACATGGGTGTTGAGCGCAGTCGTCTTCATTTTTCCTGGATATCTTCTTCCGAAGCGACCAAGTTCGTAGATGTAGTCAAAGAGGTTACAGCCGCCGTTAAAGCTTTAGGGCCCAATCGGAACTTTGCAAAAACTATGGCCAAGGTTGCCTGATATGCTAAGTTATATTAATAATATAAGGGAAATATCAGAACGGATTTTAAAAGAAGGGCTTGTCGATATGGTAATCGGTTTCCAGCAGGGAACCGTACCCATGATGAATGAGCCCTGTATAATAAAACATGCTGGCGATGTAAATCGATTGGTTTGGGACAGCAATTGCGGAATTAACCTGGCGAGTTACCTTACCAATCGAAAAGAAAAAATCGGTGTGATAGCCAAAGGGTGTGATGCGCGCAATATTATTGTCCACATCACCGAAAACAAGATTACAAGGGACCAGCTTTATATTATCGGCGTTCCCTGTAAAGGGATGATTGACCGGCATAAAATTTCTTTACTATTTGCAAAAGAAATCACTGAAGTGGTTGAAAATGATGGTGATATCATCGCAAAAGGTCCGGGTGCCGAAAAAATATTTGCCAGGCCTGATGTTATGCAACCGAACTGCGTTGTATGCATCCACCGTAACCCCGTGGTTTATGATGAGCTTGCGGCCGAGCCCGTTGAAGAGCAAAAAGATGTGGATCGATATGAAGATGTCCGCCGGATCGAAGCCATGGCTCCGGCCGAAAAATGGAAATTTTTTGAAGATCTTTTAGCGCTCTGTATACGTTGTTATGCCTGCCGAAATGTATGCCCCCTTTGCTATTGTCCCACCTGTTTTGTGGATAATTCCAGCCCCCAGTGGTTAGGGAAAAGCCAGGATCCCGTCGATGTTCGCACCTTCCATTTCCTGCGGGCTTTTCACTGCGCCGGCAGATGCACGGACTGCGGGGCCTGTGAGCGAGCCTGTCCGGTGGGGATTAACATGCGGTTATTAACCAAGAAGCTTGAAAAAGACTGCCTGGAAAAATTTGGATGGACGCCGGGGCTTTCCGTGGAACAGCGCCGGCCCCTGGATACTTACAGACCCGATGATCCGGATGATTTTATAAAATAAAAGGCCAATGCAATGAAAGCTGTGAAAATCGCTAAGAAAGACTGGGCCCCGGGGCTGGATAAATTGTTTGTAAATTACCGCTTATTCGGACCGGTAAAGGGCGATCAGTTTCATCATTTTAAAGCGCTCAACAAAGGTGAACTTCCGGATTTTAATTTCTTAAATACACCTTTATCTCCGAAATCGATTATCTATCCCCAGTCCGAGCTGATGTTTAAATACACTCTGGATGAGAAGCAAAAAGATCATCATAGCATGCAAGAGATAGACAAGGATTATTCGCCCCGGGCCGTTATCGGGATAAGACCGTGCGATGCAGCCTCTTTTCTGCTTGTGAGAAAAAACTTTGATACACCCGCATATAAAGATCCATACTGGATACGATCTTATGAAGCAACCACCTTTGTAGGACTGGCCTGCAGTGACCCCGGCAGTACCTGCTTTTGCACCTCGGCCGGTTGCGGTCCTTTTCATGCCGACGGCCTTGATGTGCTCCTGGTAGACACCGGGGATCATTTTTTAGCCAAAACCATTACTTCCAAGGGGGGAGACTTTTTAAAAGCCGCCGGCTGGGCCGCCGAAGGTGACGTTCGGCAAATTGCCGATCTGAAGAAAGCAGCGGAATCAAAAATCAGCACGGCCGTCAGCACTGACAAGTTAAAGAGTAAAATAACCACCGAACTTTATGAAGGGCCGTTTTGGGAAGAGGTCGCTTTTGCCTGTATTAACTGCGGAATCTGTACCTACGTTTGTCCCACATGCTGGTGTTTTGATATTCAGGATGAAACTTACAGGCATTCCGGAGTTCGAATGCGGAACTGGGATAGCTGTATGTATCCGCTATTTACATTGCACGCCTCCGGGCATAATCCCAGAGGTACCAAACTTCACAGAGTCAGACAGCGGTT
>NZ_JAZFTO010000032.1:0-11378 GCF_036446775.1 Candidatus Desulfatibia sp. | reverse complement strand
CTTGAATTAGCAAACAATATCCGTAACCGAATAGAGGATATAAGTCAAGATATTTTTATGGGAAATGCGGGTTAGGGGTTTGTCAAAGATAAGATGGATTGAATTAATTGCTCAGGTTCGGTTTGGGAAGGGCCTTTGCGGGATGTATAATGGATGCGGAGCCGTTTGGTCCGGCTGGTGTGTCCGGAGATAATTTCTAAAGATGACTTTGGCACCTTGAGGCATTTTGCCAGGTACTCAATACACATCTTGTTGGCAGCGCCGTCCACCGGCGGTGCTTTTAGCTTGATTTTAAGTGCGTCACCATGGAGTCCTGCAATCATATTTTTCGAAGAACGGGGCTGAATATATACTTTGAAAGTAACTCCGCTGGAATTTTCCTGAATATTCAGCATAATAGCCCTAATTCAATCAATACTATCGCTGCTTTTGATATTGTTGATAATGCTGGTTGATGAAATATTTTCGGTAACAGGTATCAGGGCGACCCGTCCACCCAACCGCTCTACAAGCTTACCCCCCAGAACTTTTTCAGAAGTATAATTGCTGCCTTTTGTCAGTACGCCCGGGCGGATGATTTTAATCAGCGACTCCAGCTCTTCGGAAGAAAACAGAACAACATAGTCAACCGTATCCAGAGCACTGATAATACGAACACGTTCCTCGGCTCTGATCACAGGTCGCCCCGGTCCTTTGAGAGCTTTGACCGAGTCATCGTCATCGATGGCAACGATAAGCACGTCACCAAGCTGTTTTGAGGCCGAGAAAAGTAGAATATGACCGGCATGCAGTAGATCAAAGCAGCCGTTTGTCAGCACCAGCCGCTTACCTTGTTTCCTTAGTTCTTGAACCAAGGCAGGCAGATCGGACAGTCGCTTATGCTTAAAAATGGTGCTGTCTCGAGTTGGTAGCAGAGCAGCGGTGAGTTCTTGTCTTGAAATCGTGGCCGTGCCGACTTTTCCCACTACTAATCCGGCAGCAGTATTGGCAAGCGTCGTTGAGTCTTCAAATGATTTTCCTGCCGCGATTCCCAGGCCCAGGACGGCCAGGACGGTATCACCGGCGCCGGAGACGTCATATACCTGGCGGGCTTCAGCACTGATTTTGCATGGAGCTTTATTCTGCTGGAAAAGAACCATACCGTCCTGGCCACATGTTATCAGGAGTTTATTGATATCGACGGTTTCAAGAATTTTGCGGCCGGATTCAGCAAGAGTTGATTCATCAACAATTTCAATACCTGAAGCTCGAGCTGCTTCTTTTTTGTTGGGGGTCAGCAGAGATACGCCTGAATATTTTGAAAAGTCGAGCCCTTTAGGATCAGCAATGGTTATCTTATTATGTTTGCGAGCGGCGGCGATCAATCTTGACATCAAGGTGTTTGTAATCACGCCTTTGCCGTAGTCGGAAATCAATATTACATCAACGCCGGGGACTTTGTTTTCTATATAACCTGCCAGCTTATCGAGAGTTGCATCAGATATCGCTTTTTTTGTTTCCCTGTCGATTCTGAGGACTTGCTGGTTGGCGGCGATAATTCTTGTTTTCATTGTGGTAGGCCGGTCAGGTTCCTGAACAACACCGGCGGTATCAACGCCTAACTCCTTGAACTTTTGAAGCACAAGCTGTCCGTTTCTGCCGGTGCCGATAACTCCGGCCGCAGTTACTTTGGCACCGAGGGCCGCAATGTTGTTGATAACATTGCCGGAGCCTCCCAGAGTATAGTCTTCGGAGTCGACTGCAACAATCTGGACCGGGGCTTCAGGAGATATTCGATCTACTTCTCCCCACAGGTATTCATCGATCATCAAATCGCCCACAACAAGGACGTGGCATCTATCAAATTTAGAAAAATCCATCTTTAATCATCTTTAAAAATTCAGGCGGGCGTACCAACCGGCCGTTGCGGTCCACGCAGGCATGCTTGGTATATCCTGTTGCCAGGGTCGTTTTCTCATCCTCGCTATATGCATGATAATCAAACTTCATTCCCGCCTTAACGTTTGTATCAAGCGTTGTTTCTATGATCAGCAAATCATCGTACTGCGAAGGGTTATTGAACTTGCAGTGCGCCTCGGACAAAGGCAGAAAAAAACCATTAGCTTCGATTTTTTTGTAGCTGAGCCCCAAATACCTGAAAAGCTCTGAACGACCGATTTCGAACCAGCGAAAGTAGTTGGCATGGTATACAAAGCCCATTTTATCGGTATCGCTGTATCTGACCCGGTGTGTTGTTTTGTGGGTAAGCATCAACATAAGAGTTCCCAGAATCTATGAAATTCCAAATTCCAAGCATCAAATTCCAAATTCAAGATCATATGCTGGTTTGTTATTTGGAATTTTGGTCATTGATATTTGTTTGAAATTTGTCTTTTGGAATTTGGAATTTCCACTAACTCAACTACTCCGTGAATGGATACGTACTAACTAATATTGTTTGTAAGAATATTTTTTAGTATGGCCTTTAGCTCATCAAAGCTGTAGGATAACGGAAACTCGGGAAATTCATCTTTGACATTTTCCGGCGGATTGTGGAGAATGCCGTTGTCAGCTTCCTTCAACATGGTAATATCATTATAAGAATCGCCTACGGCAATGGTCTTGTAGTTCAGGCTTTTTAAGCAAATGACCGCATGGCGCTTACTGTCCCGCTGGCGCAGATTGTATCCTGTAATCGTACCGTCGGGGTCAATTAACAAGGTATGGCAAAAGAGTGTCGGCCAGCCTAACTTTCTCATTAAAGGGCGCGCAAACTGGACAAATGTATCCGAGACTACAATCACCTGAGTGCGTGATCTCAGCCATTCAAGAAATTCCACGGCCCCCTCCAAGGGGTTCATGGTGGCGATAACGGCTTTAATGTCTTCTATTTTAATCCCGTTTTCATCAAGGAGGGCGAGACGTTTTTGCATCAGGACATCATAATCGGATATGTCACGTGTTGTCAGTCTGAGTTCTTTAATACCGGTTTTTTCAGCAACATTTATCCAAATTTCAGGGACAAAAATACCCTCCAAATCACAACAGACAATTTGCATAAAACCTCACATCGTAAAAAGTTAAACAATATCTACATTCAATAGCGCCCCTTATCATCTTCAATCCGAATCAGAACAGGTTTGTCATCAACGATGTCAAGCTCTGAAATATCCAAAAGAGCCTTTTTAACAGCGGCTTCTTTTGCTATATGTGCCAGCATAACGACGGGAACCGAGCCTTTTATTTGGCGTCCTTTCTGCTGGACCGACTGAATGCTGATATCATTATCTCCCAGAATACCTGCTATCTTCGACAGAACTCCGGGACGGTCCCGAGCGGCGAAGCGGAAATAATAGTGCATAGAGATTTCATCAATCGGTATAACCGGAATTTCCCGAATTTTATCCATCTGGTATGAAAGCAGCGGAACCCGGCCGCTTGCCCCTGTTAATAGGTTGCGGGCAATATCGACCGTGTCGCCCACCACCGCACTGGCAGTGGGCATCATACCGGCACCATATCCGTAAAGCATCATGTCGCCCACAGCATCGCCGAGGATTGTAACCGCATTCAGGGGGCCGTTGACAACGGCAAGGGGGTTGTCAAAAGGGATCATGGTGGGATGGACCCTGGCTTCAATAGCACTGCCCATATTCTTGCTGATGGCCAGAAGTTTGATCCGGTATCCGAACTCTTTGGCAAACTCAATATCGAGCGGCGTAATTTTAGAGATACCTTCGATATAGATGTCATTGAGATTAATTTGCATGCCATAGGCAAGCGATGTTAATATGGCCAGCTTATGGGCGGTGTCGATTCCTTCTATATCGAGGGTCGGATCGGCTTCGGCATATCCGTTTGACTGGGCTTCAGAGAGGGCTTCTTCAAAGCTGCTGCCTTCCTCAGTGTTTTTGGATAATATGTAATTACA
Source organism: Candidatus Desulfatibia sp. (assembly GCF_036446775.1). Taxonomy (NCBI): domain Bacteria; kingdom Pseudomonadati; phylum Thermodesulfobacteriota; class Desulfobacteria; order Desulfobacterales; genus Candidatus Desulfatibia; species Candidatus Desulfatibia sp. The sequence goes on along the minus strand of NZ_JAZFTO010000032.1, from coordinate 7,468 downwards.
GGTTCCATTCAGGATGCCTGTTATCGATTTTATGTGATTGGCAACCAGAGACTCCCGCAGCGATTTAATGATGGGCATACAGCCGCCGACGCTGGCCTCAAAGGCCAGATCAACACCCTTTGCTGCTGCAGCTTTAAAAATTTCATTGCCCTGGCAGGCGAGCAGCGCCTTGTTGGCGGTAACGACCGGTTTGCCTTTGTCAATGGCCCTTAAAATAAGCTCTTTGGCGATGCCCTGGCCCCCGATCATCTCAAGAATGATGTCGATCTCGGGGTCATCAACCACCTGATACGCATCGTTTATCAGTACGCCGTCGTCAAATTGTATGCCCCGCTCAGTTTCCAGATCAATATCGGCAACGCGTCTCAAATTAAGAGCGGCACCAACCCGGCTGCTAATAAGATTTTTGTTTTCAATCAGAATTTTAGCAACACCGGTACCGACGGTTCCGCAGCCAAGTAAACCAATATTAATCTCTTTCATAACTGTAGCTCCTGACAGCTGTCAATCAAGCGTTTTTTGCTCAATTGGGGTTACAATATCTTTTTAATTCCTCGTACAGCCTGATTTATGCGCATATTGTTTTCTATCAGAGCGAACCTGACGTAGTCATCACCATATTCGCCGAATCCAAGGCCGGGTGAGACCGCTACCTGAGCTTCATGTATTAGAAGTTTGGTAAATTCCACCGATCCCATCTCTATGTATTTGTCAGGTATTTTGGACCATACGAACATGGTGCCTTTGGGGCTTTCGATCTCCCAGCCCACCCGGCTGAGGCCGGTTATGAGGGTATCTCTGCGTGACTTGTAGGTATCGCAGATCTCCTTTACGCAGTCCTGGGGTCCGTTAAGGGCGATAATCGCTGCAATCTGGATCGGCTGGAAAATACCGTAATCCAGGTAACTTTTTATGCGGCGCAGCGCCCCCACGATCTCAGGGTTCCCCACACAGAACCCGACCCGCCAGCCGGGCATACTGTAACTCTTGGAAAGCGAAAAAAATTCAACTCCCACTTCCTTGGCACCTTTTATCTGGAGAAAGCTAGGTGGTTTATAACCGTCAAATGTAAGATCTGCATAAGCAAAATCATGGATAATCATGATGTCGTGTTCTTTGGCGTAGTCGACAATTTTTTCGAAAAAGTCCGCATTAACAACTTCCGTAGTGGGATTATGGGGATAACTGATAATTAAGACCTTGGGTCTCGGCCACGTCTGTCTGGTAGCATTAATGAGATTATCGAAAAAATCAAGTCCCGGTCCCACCGGTATGCCCCTTACATCTCCGCCTGAAATAATTGCTGAATAAGGATGGATAGGGTAGGTCGGGTTCGGGGTTAAGACCACGTCCCCGGGCCGGATGGTTACCAGGATCAGATGAGATATGCCTTCCTTGGCTCCGATGGTAACAATGGCCTCGTTTTCCGGATCAATATCCACGTCAAATCTGCGTTTGTACCAGTCCGCGATGGCCATTCTCAACTTGGCAATGCCCATGGAAGCTGAATACCGGTGATTATGTGGTTTTTGGGATGCTTCTATGAGTTTGTCGACGATGTGCTGGGGCGTACCAAGGTCGGGATTTCCCATTCCAAGGTCGATAATATCAACTCCAGCGCGTCTGGCCTTCATTTTGATCTCATTGACAGTCGCAAAAACATAGGGTGGAAGACGATCAAGCCGGGCAAAAGTTCTCATAAGAAACCTCGTAAATCTTGCAGTTTCGTTAAAAATAAAACATTAATTTTTTGCGAAACGTTTTAAGTGTTAAGTTTTTGTAAATTCAGACCTCGTAAATAATGACAGATTGCGGGGAAAATTTTGGACAAAACTCGCCATTTCTAATCAAAGAGTTGGGTTCAAAGGTTCAATGTTCAAAGGTTCAGAGGTTGATCACCTCATTTAATTACCCCTATGGAATCAATGGTATAGGAAAAAAGCGCGAAGCGATTAACCTCTCCGAGGCGTAGGATCGTGCCTCTACGAGCCGGAGGCCTGAACGCTGAACCCTGAACCTCCTAACCCAGACCGACCGGATGTCCAATTTCTGTGAAATCCCGCAGTATATAACGGTCTACAGTCATTTTTATCTGGTGAATGACGAGGTCTGAACTTACAAAAACAGCAATTTAATACCTAACCTGAAAAGGCCTGTTACTAATAGCTCCAAACAGGCTTCAAGAGAGCCCCTCTTTACTATTATCTACAATAATAGAGATTTTATGTCAAAAATTTATTTTGACTTTTAGGCCTATTCAGATTATTTTTTACGAAAAAGCTCAGATCCGTGGGTTTTTCAGGAGGCTACTATGACCAATTCTCTTACTTATGCCGATGCCGGCGTGGACATTGAAAAAGCCAACCGGCTGGTAAGTATCATTAAAAAGATCGCCCAAAAAACCCGCAGATCCGGTGTTATGGGTGAGATCGGCGGTTTTGGCGGTCTGTTTTCACTTAACGTCGGTCATTTTGACAGCCCGGTGCTCGTTAGCTCAACCGATGGTGTCGGTACCAAGCTTAAAATCGCTTTCATGATGGAAAAACACGATACCGTGGGCATTGATCTCGTTGCCATGTGTGTCAATGACATTATTGTTCAGGGTGCCGAACCGCTTTTCTTGCTGGATTACCTTTCAATGGGCAGGCTGGACACCAAGATCGCTACTGATATCATAACAGGGATCGGCGAAGGATGCCGGCAGGCTAAATGTGCGCTGATCGGTGGCGAAACAGCTGAAATGCCTGATTTCTATAAAGAAAATGAATACGATCTGGCCGGCTTTGTCGTCGGTATCGTTGAAAACAGTAAAATTATTGACGGGTCGGAGATTCGCGTCGGCAATCGGCTGATAGGGATTTCATCAAGCGGGCTCCACAGTAATGGATATTCTCTGGTACGCAAAGTCTGCTTTGAAATCCTTAAGCTGAAGATCGATGCCTTTATTCCGGATTTGGGCAAAACAATCGGTGAAGAACTGTTAATACCCACCAAAATATATGCACAGACTGTTCGCAGTATTATGCTGGATCTGCCTGTTTTCGGGCTTGCTCATATTACGGGCGGCGGAATTGTGGATAACATTCTGCGCATCATACCCGAGCGCTGCAATATTATGCTGCGCAAGCAAAGCTGGGAAGTTCCGCCGATATTTTCTTATCTACAGCAGGCCGGTAAAATTTCCGACCAGGAGATGATGCGCACCTTTAACAACGGCATCGGTCTGATTGCGGTGGTTAAAAAAGATGCAACCGAGGAAATTTTGGAACGTCTAACCGCTATGGGCGAAAAAGCCTTTGTTATTGGCGAAATAGTGGAATACAAAAAGGCGGGAGAGCGGATCCAATGGGCTTAGCCCGGATAAACCGGCCTCCGGCTCGTAGAGCCTACGCCTTGGAGAGAAATAACAAATCACAAGCATCAAATTTCAAATAAATTCCAAACTACAAGCTCCAAATCCCAAATACTAAAGAACTAAACTATTTTAATTTTTCGAGTATTGATTGAAAATATTTTTTCAATTCGTTTGGCCTTCTTCACGTTTATAAGGTTTGGCCTCCGGCCCGTAGGGGCATCGGGCCTACGCCCCGGAGGGATTTTTGAATTTCGGTCACCTGTCGAGAGCCTCTAGGTCGAACGATTGTAATTTATTTGTTTTTTGGGATTTGTTATTTGGAATTTCCACTAGCTCAATTACTCCATGAATGGATACGAAAAAGTTTTGCCACAAAATAAACAAATTTTACAACTAAGGGACTGATATGCTAATTCTAGGTATTGAAACTTCCTGTGATGAAACCGCCGCCGCGGTGGTAGCTGAAGGCAAAACCGTATTATCTTCGGTCGTATCATCCCAGGTTGCCGTACATCATCCCTATGGCGGCGTGGTTCCTGAACTGGCTTCCCGCAAACATATTGAAGCTATTGTCCCGGTAGTTAATGAGGCCATCAACACATCCGGCATTGACGCTGAACAGCTGGACGCCGTGGCCGTGACCCGCGGCCCGGGGCTGGTGGGAGCACTACTGGTCGGTTTCTGTTTTGCCAAAGCATATGCTTATATGCGGGGCCTGCCATGGGTGGGTATCAATCATCTTGAAGGCCACATCAATTCCGTTTTTCTGGAACCTGACCCGCCGCCGTTTCCATTTGTAGCACTCCTGGTTTCCGGCGGTCATACCAGTATCTATCATGTTACTTCCTACACGGCCATGGAACTTTTGGGGCAGACCCGGGATGATGCTGCCGGCGAAGCCTTTGATAAGGTCGCCAAGATGCTCGAACTCGGATATCCGGGCGGGGCGGTGATTGATCGCATGGCCAAAGAAGGAGATCCGGGTAAAATCGTTTTCCCAAGGACTTTTTTGGATAAATCAGTCTTTGATTTCAGCTTCAGCGGCCTGAAAACAGCGGTAAAACGCCACATTCAGAACCACACGGATGACGGCGCCACCCGGATTCCCGATATTGTAGCCGGATTCCAGGAAGCAGTGGTTGATGTTCTTTCTTATAAGGTAATCCATGCCGCCAAGACCAAAAGGTGCGATCATATTGCCCTGGTGGGAGGTGTGGCGGCCAACAGCCGCCTTAGGGCAAAGGTCAGGCATGATGCCGGTCTTGAGGACCTGACGGTTCATATACCTTCAGTCGAGCTTTGCGGAGATAACGCCGCCATGATTGCTGCTATGGGCTATCATTATTTGGTCGCCGGAAAGGTGTCGGGCCTTGGGGATGATGTTTTCTCGAGAGCCAGGACAGGATAGAGGACAGCCGTTCGACAGGCTCACGGCCATGAGCAACGTCGAACGGAGGTCAGGGGTCACAGATATTTTCTTTTGAGGGCCTGTATCCGTCGCACGGATTCCTCACCTTTTGTTTTTAGAGTTTGCGAGTTTGCCTGGGAATTTAATATTTCATTAAATGCGTTTTCAATATCCGGCCGGCTGTGGCAAATCAGGGCCATGTCGATATCAGCGAGCAATATCTGGTGAATGGCGCTTTTGATGTCGTAATGCTTTTTAATGGCGCCCATGTCCAGGTCGTCTGTTAAAACGATGCCGTCAAACCCCATACGATTTCGCAGAAGATCCCCGGCGATAAGCGGTGACAGGCTTGCCGGCCACTGGGCGTCAAGCTTTTGGCAGCGTATGTGAGCCAGCATGATTCCGGCTACCTTAGACTGTATGGCAGCTTCAAACGGCAAAAGATCCGTTGTTTTTAAAGTGTTAAGGTCGATATCAAGGTCGGGCCTGTCAAGATGTGAATCGAGGGTTGTGCGTCCGATTCCCGGGAAATGTTTGGCAACCGACATGATGCCGTTTTTCTGCAGATGCTCGATAACCGCTGCTCCCAGATCTGCAACCCACAGCGGGTCGTTTCCGAAGGACCTGCCGGCCATGATGCTTTCAGAGCCGTTAAAAGCAATATCCAGAACCGGTGCCATGTTCATATTGATGCCGACCTCGGCTAATTCTGCTGCAGTAATTTGAGCAAAGCGTTCGGCATCCGGGCGTCCTTCCATATCAGGATTTCCTGCAAACTGGGTAAAAGGTTTCCTGAGCCTGGCTACCTGGCCGCCTTCCTGGTCAATGGCGATTAACAGGGGCGGCTGTCCCCTTGAGCGGGCGTATTCCTGGGCCGAGAGGCACAGATCTTTGATTTGCCGGGGATTGGTTAAATTTCTTGCAAATAGAATGATGCCGCCGACTTTTATTTCATCTATCAGAAATTCAAGGTCCTGGTTGAGCTCGGTGCCCTCAAAGCCGACCATGAGGCGCTGTCCGGCCAGCTGCTCATCTGAGTATGTTATGATATCCATTTTTTTTACAAAACTTTTTTATCGCCACTAAGACACCAAGACACGAAGTAAAAATAAAATTGTGAAACAATTTTATCTGTGTACTTGATATTTTTGTACTGCCCGGTTGTGGTCTTTAAAATTGGTTGAAAACTGGTGTGTACCGTCTTTTTTGGAAACAAAATATAGAAACTGGGTGTCCGCCGGGTAGAGGGCGGCCTTAATGGCGTCTATTCCGGTGCTGGCAATCGGTCCCGGCGGTAGCCCGGAAATCGTGTAAGTGTTATAGGGCGTCGGCATGGATAAATGTTTGCGGGTAAGGTTGCCGTTATAATCCTCAAGGCCGTAAATAACCGTAGGATCGCTTTCAAGGCGCATACGGCGTTTGAGGCGATTATGGAAGACCGATGCAATCAGGGGGCGCTCAAAGGCAGTGCCGGTTTCCTTTTCGATCAAGGATGCAAGGGTTACGACCTGGTGAATGGAGAGTTTAAGGGTTTTGGCCCGGTTCTTCCATTCAGGCTCAAACAAGGACCAGAAACGCTTTACCATTGTAGATATGATCATCTCCGGGCTGCTGCCTTTGGGAAAGTGATACGTGTCCGGAAAAAGATAACCCTCGAAAGTTTCAGCCTCAATTCCCATTGCATGCACCAGTGCGGCATCGGTTGCAGCTTTTAGAAAATCGGTGTCGGTTGCATAGCCGGACCTGGCAACAAGAGAAGCAATTTGCTTAAGATTATAACCTTCAGGTACGGTAAATTTGTAGAGGCGCACTTTTCCGCTGACCAGTATTGCCAGGATTGTACTGGGCGGCATGGCGGAAGATAGCGTGTATTCGCCTGCTTTTATAATTTTATCATGTCCTTTAAGGCGGGCCAGCAGTTTGAATTTGGACGGGTGTTCAATAATTCCGGCTTGATACAGTTGCTGGGCAAAGGCCTTAAATCCCTGTCCCGGGAGTACGGTCACCACCTTTTCCACTGTTTCGATAGCAGCAGGTTGGTCGGCATAGATTTGAAGATCCAGATAAAGAGAGGATAAAATCGTTATAATTAAGAATAGAAATATTGTTATAATGGCGCCTGTTTTTCGCACACTCAAAGAGACTCCTTCTGTCGTAATATCGGATGAAAAAGAGGAAGAACAGTTAATCCTACCGTAATTGAAGGAAAAGTCCAAGGCAAGAATTATTTGTTGTTAGTCATAAAATATACTTTCCTTTCGAAATTTGGCATGCAAGATTCAGGTAACACAATTTTATTGACATGTGCAAGTTGACGGACAAATTATAGACCTCGTTATTTACCTTATATAAATGACCGTAGACCTTTATATACCACGGGATTGCACATAAATTGGACATCAGGTCGGTCTAGGTTATAAGGTTCAGGGTTCAGCGTTCAGGCCTCCGGCTCGTAGAGGCACGATCCTACGCCTCGGAGAGGTTAATCGCTTCGCGTTTTTTTCCTTAACCATTGATTCCATAGGGATAATACAACGAGGCGGCCGAACTTTGAACCTTTGAACGTTGAACCTTTGAACCCGATTTTTTGATTCGAGATGGAGCGTTTTGTCCAAAATTTCACCGCATCATCTATCATTATTTACGAGATCTGGGCCTTGATTTTCCCGCCGGCGTGTATACTATTTAGCTTCGGGATTCAGGAT
>NZ_JAZFTO010000031.1:0-7130 GCF_036446775.1 Candidatus Desulfatibia sp. | reverse complement strand
TCCAAACAAGGGCTAAAACTATTTTTTTATTCTTTTGTTTGTTATTTGTTTTTTCGGTCATTGGAATTTATTTGTTATTTGTATTTTGTTATTTGGGATTTCCCCTTTTGGTCATTGTTATTTGTTTGATATTTGTTATTTGGAATTTAATTTGCTCCATTTGAGATAAGTGCACCCCTATGGGTGAAATCTAAGCCTGGTCCTCTGGGCCTCCGGCTCCGCTTCCAGCCCGTAGGGCTTACAGGCCGGAGGGTAGAGCCTACGCCTCGGAGAGCCAAGCCTGTCCCGCATTGCGGGGGATTCTTTATTATCCAGTATCGAGCATCCAGCATCCAGAATCACGGCACCTCGTCAGTTTATCCCCGGCTATTACGGGATAGGGGCCGGGGAAGCTTAGCTTCGCCAGCGGGCAGGAGTCTGTTGCTCTTCTTTTTTGTGGTTATTCCCTTGGAAATCACTAGTTTTTTGCCGACTTTCATTCCGTTTTCCAAGATGTTGTCATCCTGACTCGAAACCTTCCGCGCGAAGCTGGTGGTATGCGGATATTTATAGTCGATATGTTGTTTCAGCAGAGGGTCTTCTATCTTCATCAGTGCAGCGTCGCTTTTGATATTTTTGATCTTTTGCGATTCGAGCTTGGAGCGAAAACCTTCGATAATACCGACGGCAAAATCGGTTTTGCGGTAGCGGTTCAGGCCTTTGTCTTGATTGTAGTCGCGCCATTGGGAATTGATAAAGTGCCGGACAAAATCATGAATATAGCTGGCTATTTTAATATTATGCCTGGTTCCGGTGATTTCCAGCACGCGTCCCATTTTGCCTTTTTCCAGGACATATGTAGGCACCCAGATCCCTTTGACAAAATAAAAGTCGAGTATTAAAGCTGCAAGATGATAGTCTTCGCGAGGGTGGCGCAACGCAGGCCGGCCCACGAATACGCTGATAAATTTGCGTTTTTCATCATGTGATAAAAGCTCAATATTGTATTTGGAGATGAGTTCATGGGCTTTGGCCATAGCCGCTTCGGCTTCATGGTGATTCCGGCTTTCAGCAAGAGCCATCAGTTTTTTAATCCGAAGCATGATTTTATCTTCGGCAGTCGGGGAGTCGTGCTCGATTTGCTTCCACAGCGGTCTGTAATTTCCCGAAGCTTTTGGGTTTGCCCGCAGGAGGCGACAGGCCTCGCGGAATTTTGTGCCGTGCGGCGGTTCGTTATGGGCACCTAAAACTTGATCAGCGAACTGATGCGCCATTTCATGTAAAAGTACCTCGCGAACTGAATCCCAGGGATTATTGAGCACAAATTGCCGATTCAGGCAAATTTCGCGTTTTGGGAAAGACCAATATCCCAGCTTGTTTTGCATCTTTTTGAGGCTGAACAGGGGCTTTGTCAGCATCTTCCTGTGGGCTGAAGGTAAAACCCAATGGGCGGTTTCCCATTCGCAAGAAAGTCCATGGAGGATACGACGCTCTAATTTTGCCTGGATAAGCGTTTTTTTTCGTTTCATGAGAGACACGCTTGAGAAATATATGTAGGCGTTCAGAGGTTCAGCGTTCCCCGTTCCGGGTTCAAGGTTATGGTTTTTTTATTTTTCCATTCACTAGGTTTAAAACCTTCGCCTTTCAGGCGAACAGCTTTAACATCATGATGATTTGCGGTTTAAGGTTGAAAGGTTCAACGTTGAACGAAGAACCCAGAACGGTGAAACTAATTCGTCCAAGCACCTTTCGACTGATTTTCAGTCGGAACAGAAATCTATCTGCTTTAGCAGGTAGTGGTTTAATAGATTTGGTCGTAGGCTCCTAAATACTTTATCCTGGGCCTTTGAACCTCTGAACTCTGAACCCTGAACCTTTGAACCTCTGAACCTGTGAACGGTTACAAATATATTGATAAAGAAAGATAGTCAAGTAGAGACCTCGTAAATTTAGACAGATTTTGGTATAATATTTTGGACAAAAGGTTCCGTTATTAACACAAGAGTTGGGTTAAAGGGTTCCCGGTTCAAAGGTTCAGATGTTGATCCCCTCATTTAATTACCCCTATGGAATCAATTGTATAGGGAAAAAGCGCGAAGCGATTAACCCGACTCGGCTGAGCTCGTCGCAGGCTGAACGCTGAACCCTGAACCTCCTAACCCAGACCGACCGGATGTCCAATTTTTTTGCAATCCCGCAGTATATAAAGGTCTACGGTCATTTTTATCTGATGAATGACGAGGTCTGAAGGTATGAAACTTGCATCAATTGCATTAAGGTATAAAAAGCGCTTCGGATTTGGTAGTTATTGATATATTAACGCAACCGACCCGAATTTGTTATGAGAAATGCGGACTGAAGAATTTTGGAAACTGTTATAAAAATACCTGATTCCAATCCTAACAAATGGCTTGTCTTTACACTGGTGGGCACCGGTGTCTTCATGTCGACCCTTGACGCCAGTATCGTCAACATTGCTCTGCCGGCCATAATGCAGGATTTTCAGGTGCCACTGGCAACAGTAAGCTGGGTACTTATGGCCTATCTTCTGACAGTGTCGTCGCTCTTGCTGGCTTTCGGGCGTCTGAGCGACATTAAGGGCAGGCGCTGGGTATATTGCCGCGGGTTTTTCATCTTTTCTGTGGGATCTCTTTTTTGCGGGGTGGCCCGCAGTGCGGCCTGGCTTATCGCCGCCCGCTCTTTTCAGGGGATAGGGGCGGCCATGCTGATGGCATGTTCACCGGCACTGGTGGTCGACATCTTTCCATCTTCCGAGAGAGGTAAGACCCTTGGTATGGTCGGTACCGTGGTAGCAGCCGGATTGACGATTGGACCGGCCCTCGGAGGGTTGATACTGAATCTGTTTTCATGGCGTGTGATCTTTTATATCAATATTCCGATCGGTATAGCGGCGGCGGTCTGGGCTGCCTGGATTTTAAAGGGCAGCCAGGGAGACATTGCCCGCTCAGAGTCTTTTGATATGACCGGGGCGCTTTTATTGGTAATATGTTTCTGTTCATCGCTTATTGCTTTGACCCGGATACACGACTGGGGTTACACATCGTTGCGAATTTGGCTTTTGATGGGTATTTCGATTGCCGGCGCTATATGGTTTATAAGAGTCGAAGCACGGGCAATCCATCCCATATTCGATCTATCTTTATTGAAAATTCGCCTTTTTGTTCTGCCGAGTCTTTCGGCCATGATCCTTTTTATGGGCCTTTTTAGTATGCTTTTTCTGATGCCGTTTTACCTGGTGAATCCATCCGGATTTTCCATAGACAAGGCCGGGTATTTGATGGTGACACCCTTTGTTTTTCTTTTCTTTATCAGTCCGTTCTCAGGGGCATTATCTGATCGTATAGGATCACGCATGCTCTGTACACTGGGAATGGCGGTAATGGCGGTGGGGCTGTTTTCTTTGTCCCTGCTGCCCCCTGTAGCTTCTTCTCTGACCGCAATCTGGCGTCTTGCACTTGTGGGTATCGGGACCGCTATTTTTATTTCGCCTAACAGTTCCGTGGTCCTGGGTGCTGTTTATCAGAACCGCAGGGGTATCGCTGCCGGTACTGTTGCCACGGCGCGTAATATGGGGATGGTCATTGGTGTAGCTCTGGCCGAGATTATTTTCAACAATATCTTTGCTGCCCGGAGCGGAGGACTCACACTAAAGTTCTATCGGCCGGCAATGGAACCCTTTTTCATGGCAGCCTTTCAATCTGCTATGCTGGCCGGTTGTTTTGTTGCGGGACTTGGGATAGCGGTTGCGTTTTTACGGGGTCCAGAAAGCAATCAGACTACTCCGGATTTCTCATAAACCGTTTGAAGTGTAGCCTTAGGGTTCGCGAAGAAATAAATCTCTTCATATGATACTGATACAGAATAGTGGTTGGTATTTTGACGAGTAACTAATAACGAATAACAAATAACTTTCAATTGAGCGTTATAGCTCAATTGAAATTATATTGAATCTTGACATGTTATAATCTATAATTAAATTTGAATTCCCCGCTGCTTGTTGGAGCGTAGCGGAAATCCCGTCCCACGGGGTCGTAACGCAGTGGAGATCCCGCTTGTTCGGGGCAGCGCGGGATGAATTCAAATAAAAGAAAGGATAGAAACCTCTTTAAGGCGAAAGTGCGGTGCCTTTCGCCAAACTGATCCCGTCCCGCTTTCAGCGGGGCGGGAGTTTCATAAAATCGTAACACGATTTTATTTTATTTAAAAAATTTAACTGACTGAAATGATAGCATTAAAACTGAATCATATTGTAAGTCATTAAAATCAAACCAACTTGGGGAATTGCCATGCCGGTTTACGAATACGAACATATAGAAGAGTCCTGCCACAGAGGTAAAATTTTTGACGTTACCCAGTCGATTCACGACAAAGCGTTGAGCAAATGCCCCGATTGCGCCGGTGCGCTGCGCAAACTCATATCGCGCACCAGTATCAGCACCCCTAAAAGCAACAGAGAACTGCGCGATCTCGGCTTCACCAAGCTGGTTAAGCGGGACGACGGCGTGTACGAAAACGTCACCGCTCGCGACGGCGAAAGCCGTGTAATGGAACGCGGCAAACCCGAAACCATACCGAATTTATCAAAGACCATCCGCGACTAACTTGTTTCCATCCATAAAGTAAAGGGTTATGGTTTGCCCCATAACCCTTTGAATTTACTGTTGGTCGGGATGACTGGATTTGAACCAGCGACTTCTTGCTCCCGAAGCAAGCGCGCTACCAGGCTGCGCTACATCCCGACATAACCGCATTTTTAAGTTGCTTGTTGATAAATGTCAACCAGTTTTCGTTTAACCCCTTAACTGTAAATTTAGTGCCTTTATAGCAAAAAAATCAAAGACAATCACGCGCGAAGCACCCGACGAGGGAAACACGCGAAAGAGGTAAAGTACGAAATGCTAATTATTTTTCGTGTTTTCGTACTTTCGTGCTTTCGTGATAAAATCTTTTTGGCTTCGCTATATAAAAGGGATTTGCAGGACGATTGTCTCCTCTCTTCCCGGACCCACGGAAATAATCTGTATCGGGGTTTCGGTTAGCTTTTCTATCCGGGCAAGATAGGTTTTGGCATTTTTAGGAAGGTCCTCAAATCTGCGGATTTGTGTAATATCTTCCGTCCACCCAGGCAACGTTTCGTAAACCGGTTTACAGGCATCAAGAACCTTGAGGTTGGCCGGGAAATCTCGAATAATCTGGCCTTCATATTCATAGCCGGTGCAGATCTCGAGGGATGGCAAGCCGTCTAAAACATCCAGCTTGGTTATCACGAGTTCTGTCAGGCTATTCAGGCGTATTGAATTGCGCAGCAGAACAATATCGAGCCAGCCGCAGCGGCGCCGACGTCCGGTTGTGGCGCCAAATTCAGCCCCTTTTTTCTGAATCCTGTCACCGATTTCATCAAAAAGCTCGGTAGGGAAGGGACCGCGGCCCACCCGGGTAGTATAGGCTTTAACAATGCCGATGATGTCAGTGATCTCTTTGGGGCCGATGCCGGCACCGCAGCAGGCATTACCGGCGACTGTGTTCGATGAAGTAACGAAAGGGTAGGTGCCGTGGTCAATATCAAGATGGGTGCCTTGGGCGCCCTCGAACAGAACCTGTTTTCCCTGTTTGATGGCGCTGTGAATCAAGACCGAAATGTTGGTGACATGGGGCGCAAGCCGTTTGGCATAACCTTGATACTGGTCGATCATACCTTGCGGATCTAAAGCCTCACCTGCAAAAAAGTGTTCCAGATAAAAATTTTTCTCTTTTAAAACGGAAGTTACCAATTCAGTGAAAACTTCAGGCTCAATAAGTTCAGCGAATCGGATTCCTCTCCGGGACGCCTTATCCTCATAGCACGGCCCGATCCCGCGACCCGTTGTACCGATCTTTTTATCGCCTTTCATTTTTTCACGGGCGTGATCAATCTGTTGATGGTAGGGCATAATGATATGGGCTTTTTCGCTGATCTTAAGCCTGTCAGGGCCGACATCAACGCCGCGGTTGCTTAAATTGTCTAATTCTGCCACCAAAACTGCGGGATCTACCACCACCCCGTTGCCGATTATACAGGTTTTGTTCTGCAAAATACCGGAGGGAACCAGATGGCTGATAAACTGTTCGCCGGCGACAACCATGGTATGGCCGGCGTTGTTTCCTCCTTGAAATCTCACAACCAGATCGGCAAATTCTGCCAGAAGATCTACAATTTTACCTTTGCCTTCGTCTCCCCACTGGGTCCCGACTATTACAACATTTGCCATTTGTCATTCCTTTAATTTTTACCGCCCGCTTCGCTTGAGTCGCAAAGGACGCAGAGATAAATATATTTTCCATCGCCGTTGATCCCGCTCTTAAGCGGGACAGGTATCCCGGCGATGGAAAAACATTTCAGCATAGGGCGGATTTAAGGAGAACGAGAAAGATATATTCCATAAATTCTTTATAAAAAACAATAACTTTGCGTTCTCTGTGTCTCTGCGGTGAGAGATTATCGTGATTCCGTTTGCCTAATCGGATTTCGTCGAGTGCGAAAAAAATCCTGAAGCAGCGATCGGCACTCATCCTGACATACACCGTGCAAGATTTCCGGCTGATGATTCAAACGCTTGTCGGTTGCAAAATTGTATAACGAACCGGCAGCTCCCCATTTAGGATCGTAAGTACCAAAAACCACCTTTGCCACGCGGGCGTGGACGATAGCTCCCATGCACATGATACAGGGCTCGACTGTAACATACAGGGTTGTGCTTAACAACCGGTAATTGGAAGCCTTTTGAGCCGCCTGACGCAATACCATAATTTCCGCATGTGCGGTAGGATCAGCAAGGCTGATGGTTTGATTGTGTGAATGGGAAAGAATATCTCCTGATTTTGCAACAAGTACAGCTCCTACCGGAACTTCGTCCTTTTGTCCAGCTTTTTTGGCCTCATCGAGTGCCAGCTTCATGCATTCTACATGTTTTGTGTCCATCGAATCAGAATTATTTGAATTGTGTGTTTTAATCAATATTGACATAATAATTGATATAGCTTAAGAGTCAAACGAATATCAATTATATTAACATGCGCCCGTAGCTCAGCCCGGATAGAGCGCCGGACTACGAATCCGTAGGCCGCAGGTTCGAATCCTGCCGGGCGCACCA
>NZ_JAZFTO010000030.1:0-5244 GCF_036446775.1 Candidatus Desulfatibia sp. | reverse complement strand
ATCTTCAGGATTTACTTATAATTTTCACAGTTTCCTGCCTCCGGCTCGTAGAGCCTACGCCTCGGAGAGATGAAACTGTATTTGCCTCCGGGACGTACATAAAATTATAAGTTTCTATTTTTCTTCAGCACTTTCCCTTGTTTTTTTAAATCGTTCCGCCCGTTGTTGCGCGGCTTTGTTGATATCTTTTTTCATCTGGTCCAGTTGATCAAGTTTTTTCTTTCCGGTGAGTTCCTTCACCGCATCATCCACCTGCTCGCGCGTGTCAGTCCCTTCACAGCCTGCAATGGCCAAAAAGGCGAATAAAACAAGAACCAGCGTCAAACTTTTGCACGCTTTTATTATCCAGGTCATGGCGTTCTCCTTTTCTTAATCACATAATAATTATCCGCCCCGTAATTTTGGAGAGACTTCCGGGAGCCTCAAAAAGATAAAGCCCTTCTTAGCATTCTTTGAGCAAAGAAGGGCTTTCATTATTTGTAGAGACATTAGGCACCCTATGTAAGATGTTTAGACCCAGACGTGCCGGAAATTTAATATCTGACCTTAAATGAAATGTTTAAAAAAATCAATGGTTAGTTTGACACACAAAAATGCGTAGACGAATTACGTATTGCGGGGCGTAGCGCCTGTGGCGCTGGTGGAGGAGCGCCCCGCAAGTTCTTGGTGCTTGAGTGAATGGGGTCAAACCTTGATCATTGATTAGTACTAATTGTCATACGATATCAAGGTGTTGTTGGCTACGTTTGCCCAATTTTCATCCGCTTATCCGGTATCAGCATCATTCATTTACACTGGTTGCTTGTTGTAGCGTAGCGGAAATCCCGATTTATCGGGGATACTTGGACCTCGTTAGTTCATCTTGGCTCTTTTGCCGTATTTTTTCTGTTTCTCCTTTACTGTGTACCCGATCTCCCCGGTTAAATATCAGCCGAGCATTAAATCATTAATCTTCCTAAATCGATACAGCCCGGCCTTTTATGCGCATGCAGCAAATATTAATTTAACGGGGTAAATCTTTTTAAAGTGCCAAATTGGCTCCTTAAAAGTTATAACTTTTTATTTCTTGCTAAGTACGTCGGGATGTTTTTCACGAAGCCATTTTTCAACATCCCGACGCAAACGGTGCGCCAAATCGGCCATTTCCCCGGCTTCCTGATCGGATACCATTCCGGCCTGTTCATAACCGCCGATATTTCTTTTCTTTCGAAATTGATCCAACAAGGCAATAAGGCCGGCATCGGCCTTGATGGTATGTGCGAGGGATTGAATGATCCGGTAATGATGGGACTCGCGCACAGCACGGTAACCTGAAGCGGCAAGGGCGGCTGTCGCAGCTTGCAGTGCGGCATTATAGGCTATATTCAGTTGCCAGTCCGAACTTAGTCCGGAGGTTCGGCAATCGGCAAGGTCACGGTCTGCTACTGCGAGCAGGGAGGTGATCTCTTGTGTGCTTGTACGGTGTTCGGTCAGCCAGCCGTTATTTAACCAGTTTTTCAAGCTCATGCTCGTCTCCGATCAGAAAAAACTTGGAATCCTCTAAAACTGTTTTCAGGAAATGATGATTCCCTGCCAATTTAGAACGGAACTCTTCCAGAGGATAAACAATCGGATTTATTTCCCGGCGAATCGTTTCCTGGACAAGGCCCAGCGCAGAAACAACTTCGCTGAAAGTTACATCACCGACAACCATGACGTCTGCATCACTGCCTGAGTGTTCGCCCCCTCGCAAAAGGGACCCGAATAAAAAGGCAACTTTGATACGATCTGACAGCGAAACTAAAGCTGCTTTCAGCACGTCACCCACGCCGACAGTTTTGATTACCAGGCTTTTCAGTTCGGCATATATCGGGCACTCCGGATTGGCCTGGTAGTAAACTTGCCGGCCTTGCACTGTCCTTCTAATAATTCCGGCTTCGGAAAGCTTTTTTACTTCCCGCTGGACAGCTCCCATGCCAACTTCGGCTGCGCGGGCAATTTGACGAAGATAGAAAGATTCATCGGTATGGTTGTACAGCAGGGCCAAAACCGCCCGGCGTGTCTTTCCGAAAAGCGTGGCAGACAGGCTATCGCTTTGAAGGTTTGTACTCATATCGGGTGCAATTGTACCCTTTTTGGTTGCAGCCGTCAAACTGTTTTTTCATTTATTGACATGTCTTTGGGGACGTTAGTGCAGAGCGTGCTTTGCTCTTTCATCGTACTTTTAAACGCTTTGTTTTTATATGTAAATTTAATTTTTGACCAGACTCCTTTTACAAAATTTAACAGCCTCTTCCTTCAGACCTGCCATGTGACTGAACGGGGTCAAATCTTGATTAGTGATTAGTGCAAATTATCATACGATATCAAGGTGTTGTTGACCACATTTGCCTAATTTTATCCTCTTACGTGAAACTATGGGACGTCTATTCGATTATAACTTTCCCTTCTGTTTCGGGGCCGTGGCAATAAACACAAAACCCCTCAATTCATTTTAGAGAATAGAGGGGCCTTGTTGGATTCAATAGCCATGGGAATCGCTCCCGATATTTAAAGGTGTTCGACGGCTGTCATGTTTGGCAAATTAACTGGGTGATCCTAAATGAAATGTTTAAAAAAATCAATGGTTAAATGCTGGTCATTTGTCAGTTGTCACTGGTCATTTGTCACCTTGGCGCGACGTAGCATTGCGTAGGCGGCTGCTTACTGGATGCTGGTTGTTTCTTATTGTCTAAAGGTAGGTCATTATCTGTCTAAATCATTTCTGTCTAATGATGAAAAATCTCGTTTACCATGATTTTATTTCTTCCCTTAATTCTTCTGCCGATATGACCTTGCCTTGCTGAACCGCTTCCTTGCCTTTTCTAACTTTATCGATCACATAAAGTCTGTACATGATATCATCAATATCCGCTGTTTCCGGCATTTTAGATATGGCGTTCATCACCTCTTGTTTCAGGGTCTCCATATTATTATCTCCTATCTTTTTTTCGCTTCCAATATTCTAAAAACACTCCTAAATCCTATTATATTAAAAAGAGGGCAAAAAAGAAAGATAAAATCCGGCTGAGACTTGCGAGACACAGCATTATAAGTTACTGCCTTAACCCCTCATGATTTTTTTTGCTGTATGAAACTCCGGAAAACAAGCGGGACGCCCTTCAGTTATTAAGTTGCTTCCCCCTCATTTCTCTTTTGCCCGATTCAATCACGATGATAGCGGTGCATGACTCTTTTGCGGGTCAGTCCTCGTGGGCCGGCAAATGGATGATATAGCCGCCGGAGCGTTCGTCCCTTTCCAACTCCAGCAGACCGCGGTGCTGCCCGTCTTCCAGCAGTTGGCCGAAGGTCCGAAAGCCGTAATAGGATTCGTTGAAGCCGGGCTTGCGCCGCTTCAGGGCCTGCTTGACCATTGAACCCCAGATCTTGTCCGCTTCACCGCGCTCGGCGATCAGCGCCTCGACGGTTTCGATGATCAAGCCCACGGCCTTTTGTTTTTTGTATTCTCCAGTTTTACGGTCCCCCTTCTTGGGCGTCAGGTCCGGACTCGGTTTACGGGCCATTTTTTTGGTCTTTTTCTTTTTGGCCGCCTCCTCCCGAACTAGGTCGTCGTAATAGATGAACTCATCGCAGTTGGATATCAGCAGGTCCGAGGAGGAATTTTTCACCCCGCAGCCGATGACCACCTTGTTGTTTTCGCGTAGCTTGCTCACCAAAGGCGAAAAATCTGAGTCCCCGCTGATAATGACAAAGGTCTCCACGTGGCTCTTGGTATAGCACAGGTCCAGGGCATCGACCACCATGCGGATGTCGGCCGAATTCTTGCCCGATTGACGTACATGGGGGATTTCGATCAGCTCGAAGGCGGCCTCGTGCATGACCTTCTTAAACTCCTTGTAGCGTTCCCAGTCGCAGTAGGCTTTCTTGACGACGATGCTGCCCTTGAGCAGCAGGCGTTCGAGCACTTTCTGGATGTCGAACTTTGCATACTTGGAGTCTTTCACGCCCAGAGCGATATTCTCGAAATCGCAGAACAATGCCATATTCTTGATCTCGACCTGGCTGACCATATGCCGTTCCTCCTTCAGTAGCGGAATTTAGGAACCTTGGGGACGCTCTTCAGTTATCAAGTTTCTTCCCCCTCATCCCTCATTTAATTTTATATCCATCCCCGGTTTCAAAGCTACAGAAGATTCGGGACCTCCGGGACATAAAATTATAAGTTTCTGTCTTAACCTTTAGATTTATTTGGTAAATATGACTGTGTCTCTGGTTGCTGGATGCTGGTTGCTGGATGCTGGTTACTGGATGCTGGTTACGAGTTGCTGGTGCCTCGTTAATTCATCCTTGCCCCTTTGCCGTATGCTTTTTGCTTTTCCTCGCTAAATCGTCTTTTAATTCCAGCCGGGTATGTGCCTGAATAATTGCATCATGAAGCTTTTTCTGTAACAGTTCGTGCGACTTGCGGGACGCCCCTTAGATTATAAGTTTCTGTTTTAACCGCTGATTTATTTGGTGCTAACTAAGTTTTTAGGGAACTACAGGACGTCTATTCTATAATAACTTTCCCTTCTGTTTCGGGGCCGTGGCAATAAACACAAAACCCCTCAATTCATTTTAGAGAAAAGAGGGGCCTTGTTGGATTCAATAGCCATGGGGATAGCTCCCGATATTTAAAGGTGTTTGACGGTTGTCATGTCCGGCGAAATAAATACCTGACCTTAAATGAAATGTTTAAAAAAATCAATGGTTAGTTTGACGCACAAAAATGCGTAGGCAAATTACGCATTGCGGGCAAAGGGCGGGTTTTGACCCCGGTAAAATAAAGAAAAAAAAATTTAACTGGGCACGCAGGATTTACCCCGGTGAAATAGGGAAATTCATTTCACTGGGCAAGCAGGATAAACACGGATAGTTTTGGGCGCTAAAGCGCGAAGGGATAAAAGATTGGTTCACGCCAAGGCGCCAAGGCGCTAAGAGATTTATTAACCGCTCCAGAGGAATATGCTACGCCCTGGTGAAATGGCTTCAAGATTTCACTGTCAAGTCGAGCCCACCTTTGACCCCATTTTCTTTATAGCTTGAGGTAGATGAAAACATACTCCCCATCATTTATGGATGTCCCGCAACTTCCGCGCATTTTGTCAAGAATGAAGACTTGTCCAGTTAAATGCGGAGCCTATTTAACCGGGATTTATCCTGCCTGCCCAGTTAAATTTCTTTTTTATTTATTTAACCAGGGTTCAATTTTTACCCCGTGAAATC
>NZ_JAZFTO010000029.1:0-4072 GCF_036446775.1 Candidatus Desulfatibia sp. | reverse complement strand
GGCCGGTAACGGAGGCAAATCCACCTGCACCGTATCCCATATAACTGCGTCACTGGCTCTGAAATACTCGTGAACAACGAAATTGCGCATACCGCGCATCTCGTACCAGGGAACTTCAGGGTGCTTCCGACAAATATCTTCTGGAACGTGAACAGCGGCTTCTCCAATGACAATCAGGTTTCGGACCACTGCATCCACGGTTTTCCGATCCTCAGTGAAGGTCTTGTATTCCATCCCTCGTGTATATTCTTGAACAGCGCTGACGGCATCCAATATGTCTTGAATGCGAAACTTCCAATCTCTATGCGGCACGAACGGCCTCCTTGATTATTCTGTCTTTCAGGGCTTTGTGCAGAGCGTCAGGGGTCGTCAGATCCACGGGTCTGCCAAGGATTTCCGATAATCGCCGCTGCAACCTGGCTAGGCCGAACAGACCTACACGGACCTCGGGCTGGAATTCCACCAGGATGTCCACGTCGCTTCCGGGCTTGTCTTCTCCGCGAACAATGGAACCGAACAGGTACAGCGCCTTCACATGATGGTCCTTAAGTACTGCATGGTTCTCCTGCAGAAGGGCCGCGGTTTCCTTTGGTTTCATCATTTTTCTCCTTTATGAACCCCCTCCTCGGGCTATCTTGATCCGCAAACATAAGATATTAAGAACATTATTGAAAACCTATCAAAAAAAATCATAAACATCAAGGGAAATCAAGTGGTTGAAAGACCACAAAATCTCACTCTTTCCCAGGGAAGTGAGGCACGATTACGCCTATGTTATGAGGCTGCATGGACCGTGGTGTCAAAAGGGGTTATGAATTGATAATCTGTATGCCTAACAGTAAAAAGCCGGGGTGAAGCGAACGGCGTTTTCAAACTGATTTCTGAGATATTCATTCGGAAGGTGAAAGTATCATCCAGATCAAAAACCTTTGATATGTCTGACATATAGGTAAACTAAGTTTCTCACAATAGCTTTTGCCATATGCTCGAAACCTTTCTATAGTGCTTCTGCCAGTATGCTGAGAGTAAAATTGTTCCCACAGGCATCAATATTCCATCAATTTCTGGGCAAGGCGATGGAGTTCCGGATTGGCAAGTGCGGCGACTTTCTTCTTTACGGTGCGAGAAAAATATTCTTTTTCGGTTTTGGTTAACAATTCTCCTTTCAATTTCTTCTGGAACAACTCCTTTTGTTTTGGCGAAAATAATTGCGACAGGGCGTATTCAAGCGACAGCTCCTCATGCCTTTGTTTTAGCTTTCTCGATTTTTCAGCATCTTTTTCAAAATAATTGTTAAACATCTGTTTCAGCCTGAATGGGTCGAGACGCCTGCTGCCGAGACGGACCTCATTCCCATGTGCTAAAAGATGTTTTAATTCTTTCATGCGGGCTGACTCTTCCGGCGATAAGGTTTTTTTAAATCGGTTCGACCAGTCAAACGACAGATGGTAATACTGATACAGGGCCAATGATAATAACAGCAAAGACTTGAAATCCTCCAACCCCTCTTTTTTTGTAAAATGCCTTTGAACCTGATCATAATCAAAATTATAGTCCCGGGCGGCATTGGCCAGCAAGACGGCAAATCCCTCCCACAGTCGTGTGTCTTTGCTTTTAACGACTTCGGCCAAGGTTTTATTGGCATCAACTTCCGCCTGGACCTCCATCAGAGGAAATCCCAGCCGATGTAAGTTGTCCATTAATTTTTGATCAACCATAAAGTGTTTCTTTTCTAACTAGATTTAAAAAATTCTCAAGATTACCGACGATCCGTTTTTCTGATATGTCGTAACTTGCAAGCTCTTTAATATGCTGTTCAACCCGCGTAATATCGATGCTTTCTTTACGTGATTTCATCAACATCAGGCAATCTTCAAAATCGACCTCTGTCCCGTGAAAAAGTTTGCTGGCGATCAGATCATAGGGATTTAAGATGCCGATATAAAGGTGAGAAAATTCCTTAAACAGCGTGTGGTTACCCTTTTTCAGAGGAGATGCCATCAAGTCCGTCGTGTGAATACGTTGCCCCACAAACAGGTCAAACACAAACAGATTCCCACTTTTGTGCCAGCCGGACCCCGTTTGCTGCTGATATCCCAAATCCTTTAAGGTTTTGATCAAATACCGGTACTCCGTCTCAACCGGAACCATAAAGTCAACATCCTTAGTCGATGGTTTGATGTCCATCAAGGTCAGGGCGGTTCCGCCGCAGGCAACCAGATGGACTTTGCGCTTTAAGAACGCATTCCACTGTCCCAACAAATCTGTTAATGTCTGTTTGTTCAGTCTATATTCCATTTATTGTATTTTAAAGTACAATCTATTGTACATAATAACACAATTAATTGTATTAATACGTACATCAATTGTTTTGTGTTGTCAAGGAGCATCTTTTAGATGATCGAATCAACATTAAATTGCTCTAAAATTGCGAGAGCCATCGTTGTGAGTTTCTACGGAGGCGGCAAGCCGTAATGTTACGGGATGCAGCTGAAAAGATTGAATAACTAAATGCAGCGAAAAGGGGAAGAGATATTTCAACGGGATAGGTTTTTCACCAGGTTGCATTGGAATAGCTTGTAGGACTCTTAGAATATCAGATGAACAGAAAACCTTTGATATGTCTGACAGATCCGAGCTTGGCCCTGATTGCATATTGCTGCAATAAGATCCAAATATCAAGAATTTAAATTCCTGACATAACCAAAACATACCCCAGAAGAATAAATTTTCGGTGTGGGTTCCAATATGAGCTTCACCCTGTTTTTTTTACGGCGGTTCGTGAATATTTTTCTTTGCTCGACATGAATTCTGCTTTACTTTAATCCACAGATTTCGCAGATTACACAGATTACAATGAATACGCGATTAAGGTTGCGGAATCTGTCGGGTTAAATTCCCCGCAGCTTGCTGCGTTAAGATAGAAAATATCATTTGTTGATACCCCGTGGCTTGCCGCGGGGTCGTTCATCTAATGAACCAAATTAGTTCCATATAGTCGGTTCTGTTCCCGATAAAAGCCGTTTGATATTGTCCTTGTGACGGATATAGATGAATATCGTTATTGCCACGGCACATACGGTGAAGATCCCGGAGTGGGAAGCCTCCCAAACAGCAATCGGCAGAACGGCGGTGGCGGCAAGTGACCCTGCGGAGATTCGATCCAGCCAGCAGACAAACATGATAAAGACCAGTATCACGATAATGCCGGCCGCGGGTGAAATTATAAAAAAGCAGCCGGCGGCGGTGGCAACCCCTTTTCCGCCGTCTTTGAATTTTAAATAAACCGGATAAAGGTGCCCGGCAAAAGCACAAAAAGCGACAACCGCAATGTAGCTTTCACTCCGAACATCACCACCCGGACCTGTCAGGGTCAAAGCAAGCCAGACCGGAATAGCGCCTTTCAGCGCATCCCCCACAAGAGTCAGCGCGCCCAGCACCGGACCGGCCAGGCGTCTTACATTGGTGGCGCCGATGTTGCCGCTTCCTTGTCGCCGGATATCGATGGAAGTAAACATGCGGGTCAAAACAAGGCCCCAAGGGATAGAACCAAGAAGGTATGCAAAAAAAGGAAGCGCTATAAATTTCAACATGTTAAACAGTTAATTGATTTTTAGCTCCATTAGGGGTAATAGTTCAGCCACCAAGACACCAAGCCTCTAAGATTATAAAATAATTCTTTTAATTCCATTTTTAATAAGAGGTACATTAAAATTGATAAGAAAACCAAGGCGTTTGCCGGTCAATTTTATTTGATAAAGGCTTATAATCCATACTCTTTCTTTGTGCCTTGGTGCCTTCGTGGCTGAACTGTTACAATTAGGGATCATATAATGAAACCGATAAAAATGCCCATAGAAGACATCCTGGATCTGCACACTTTTCATCCCAAAGAAATTCCGGATCTTTTTGACGATTACTTTGCCGCCTGTATGGAAGAACAAATCTACTCTGTCAGAGTTATTCACGGCAAGGGAAAAGGCATACTTAAAAAAAGAGTTCAGGAACTTTTGAAAAAAAATCCCATGGTTTTATCTTTCAAAGACGCACCTTACGACGCCGGCGGATGGGG
>NZ_JAZFTO010000028.1:0-3571 GCF_036446775.1 Candidatus Desulfatibia sp. | reverse complement strand
GGAAAATATCTTTGTAATATGGCCGGCGATCACATATCCACTGGAAGCATTGGAATATAAGGTAAACAGAGTCTCGGATATTATAGTTATATCTATGGCCAGGAAAATCTTGTTATAAACATTTTCTTCCAGCAGGTGTTTTACGTATTTCCGCCGCAACAAAGTCAGGAAAAGAATTCCGATGATTACGTATTCACTTCCTTTTTTGAAGGCGGTTAGCCCCCTGCCCTCGACAAAGCAGTCCGGAAATATCCCGGCGGCAATTAATGAATATAATATTATTGAAAATAGGCCGAAACCTGAAAAAACAAGCCATATATTAACTTTTCTCTTAAGAAAATAGAATGAGGTCAATAATAAAAATGCCTCAAGGTATCTGGCCGAAATCCAAAGCTGTGCGGAGACATTTGTGCTGTTGCCGGAAATGATTCCCACATTTTCAAAGAACAACGCGTGCGCTAAATCCAGCATTCCTACCCAAAAATAACCGCATCCCAGGTACATGATGAAATTGTTGCGCGAAACCTTGAACGTTAACAAAGCAGTGGAAAATGTAAAAAACGCTATAAAAACGGCGAAAAGCTCGGAAAGGATATGAAACAGCCTGAAATTACTTACACCGACCAAAATAAGAATAGCAACCGCAACTGCCGCAAACGGAACAAACTTTAGAAGATCCTTTATATTTTCAGTTTCAATGTCCCTTTTTGCTTCCTGTTCGGACAGGTTATCTTCCATCAGCCCCAAGTTAACCTTGTTCACACCGATATTCCGCCCAACACTCTTATAAATAGGTCGTTACATTATTAACACAAAAAAAACTGGTATTTATCACTAATTCTAAATTAATTCAATAATAATTGCAATACTTATTTCATACTTATTTCATTGGAGCGCCCAAGTTGCAGGCTGGTTAAAAACAAACTCAGGCCATCTGCTTGAAAAAAAAGAATTATGAGCTTTCCTGATTTCTTTCAATCCAAGCCGTATCCAGCTATGAAAAATAATTGACTAATCTGACGAACGTGTATAAAATAATTGCATAAAACCAGAATCGTAAACAGGTCATTCAAAGTATCGTTGCTAAAGGATTAAAGGCTAAATGATGAAAAAGAAAATTAGCCTGGCCGTCATTCTTGCGGTCATTATCGGAATCGCCCTCTCGGCGTCGGCTGCGTGGACATCCCGAAATTGGGAAACCCGGCAAATTCTGGCGGAATTTGAAAATAAAGTGGACGAGCGGGTCGCGTCGCTTGAGCGGGAAATAGGTCTCAATCTGGAAGTTTTGTTTGTCCCTCAAGGATTGTACGAGGCCTTGGATTTCGTTACCCGCAAGCAATTTCACGTGGCCGTTACCCCACAGCTCGCCCGCCATGCCAGCATCCAGGCGATTGAGTGGATTCCGCGCGTCGCGGCGGAAAACAGATTGAAATACGAATCGCTTGCGCAGGCCGACGGATTACTTGATTTCAAAATCACCGAGCGCCGCAAACAGGGCGACATGGTGAGCGCCGGCGAGCGGGACGAGTATTTCCCCGTTTATTACATGGAACCGATGAAGGGAAATGAAAAAGCGTTGGGGTTTGACCTGGCATCCAGCGCCACCAGGCTTAGCGCCCTTGTTGAATCGCGCGATTCGGGCCGGATGCTTGCCACCGCGCGCATCACATTGGTGCAGGAAAAAGCGACACAAAAAGGCTTTCTTGCATTTTTGCCCTTTTATAAAGGCAACCCTTCAACGGTGGAGGAACGCCGGGAAAGTCTGCGTGGATTTGCCTTGGGCGTGTTTCGGGTGGGCGACATGTTGGAAACCGCCTTGAGCCATTTCCAGGACGAACAAATTGAGATAACGCTCAACGACCTATCCGCCGTGGAATCAGAGCAATTCCTGCATCGCCATTCACCCCAAGGCGCATCGAATGTCATACCGGGGATGGAGTACCGCAAATTACTCAAAGACACCGCGGGACGCCAGTGGGGCGTAACAGCCCTGCCGACAGAAAAATATTTCGCCGCCCGTTTGACATGGCAGTCGCAGGTGATTTTCATGGTCGGGCTTATTTTCACCTCTTTGCTGGCGGTCTATTTAAACTCGGAGGCCAATAAAAAGGCCGAGATCGAGCGGCTGGTGGAAGTGCGCACGGCTGAGCTCCGCTTGGCCAAGGAAAAGGCGGAAGCGGCCAACAAAGCCAAGTCGGATTTCCTCAACATGGTTAGCCACGAACTCCGGACACCGCTCACGGTTATCATGAGCAACCTTCAGGAGATCAGTAACCCGGAATATCTCAAAGATATGGGAAAAGATGAAATCCTTGAAATCTCCGGTGACGCCTTCGAGCAGTCCGAGCATCTTCTTCGCCTCATCAACGACGTTCTCGATCTTTCAAAAATCGAAGCGGGCAAGATGGATATATCGATGCAACCTATTTCCGCAAACGACGCCGTTGATGAAGCGGCGGCTATCGCTAAATCGTTGGCGGAAAAGAAAGGGCTTACGCTGGTTACCGACATTCCCACAAAGGATATAACGGCGCAGGCAGACCCGATGCGCCTGAAGCAGATTCTTCTCAACCTGCTAGGCAACTCCGTGAAATTCAGCGACAATGGCGAAATATTGCTGGCCATAAGGAAGGACGACCGGTTTGCCTACTTCTCCGTGCAAGACAAAGGTTGCGGTATCCCCGAAGATAAACTGGATAACATATTCAATATTTTCGAGCAGGTGGACTACTCTTCCACCCGCGCGGCGGGCGGTACGGGGCTCGGACTCGCGATAACGAAACGGCTTATCCATCTTCACGGCGGCGATATCGAGGTGGCAAGCAAGGTCGGAAAAGGAAGCACTTTCACTTTCACTATACCGCTGGCGGTAATTGATGATAAATAGTTTCAGACAACCGGCATTAGGATAAGTACGTTGGACGGCAAGATTTTATTGGTGGACGATGACGAGGCAATTCGGAAACTACTCACTCGTCGTCTAACGAGAGCCGGTTTCGATGTGCATACCGCGGCAAATGGGGAAGAAGGGATAGACATGGCTTTCGAACTCCGCCCCAATCTCATACTTATGGACATGCAGATGCCGGTAATGAACGGGATTACCGCGATACAGACCCTGCGTGAACGGAATTACCGGGGCCTTATTGCGATGCTGACCGCAATGGCGGCAACTATCGATCAGGAAAAAGCCGCGCAGGTAGGTTGCGATTATTTTATAACCAAACCGATTAAAGCCGATTTCGAAAAGACGTTGGACAGCATTCTGAAAGGAGCCAGTGATGGACAAAGTTCTAGTCGTTGACGACGATCCTAGCATTCGTAAAACCCTTATCCGGAATCTCCGCAGGCCGGGCTATACGGTGCTGGAAGCTGAAAACGGCAAGGAGGCGCTGGAAGTCGTTTACAACGAACGGCCCGATGTGATCGTGCTGGATGTGATGATGCCGGTGATGGACGGCACGACATTTTGCAGGATTTTGCGCAGTGAGCCGGTAAACACACTTATTTATGTCATCATGCTCACCGGCCGCGCAGGCGGGGCCGTTCAAGGTTTGGATATAGGCGCGAA
>NZ_JAZFTO010000027.1:0-7916 GCF_036446775.1 Candidatus Desulfatibia sp. | reverse complement strand
GGAGTCGATGTCCGGGAAATGAACCGCAACGATTTGGCGCATCATTTTCGGATCCGGAAAGGCGATGTGATGAAAATTGCAGCGACCCAGAAAGGGATCCGACAGGTCTTTCTTGGCATTGGAAGTAATCACGATTACCGGACGATGCCTGGTCCTCACGGTCTTGTCAATCTCAATGATGTCAAATTCCATCTGGTCCAGGACGTCCAGCATATCATCCTGGAAATCGGTATCCGCCTTGTCGATCTCGTCGAGCAAAAGAACGGTCCTGGTTTCCGATGTAAAGGCCTGACCGATCTTCCCCATCTTGATATACTCCTCAATATTACTGACATCCCTGCTGGAATCACCGAAGCGGCTGTCATTCAGACGGGTCAGGGTGTCATACTGATAAAGCGTGTCAACCAGCTTCATGCTTGACTTTACATTCAGCACAATCAGTGGCATTCGCAGGCTCTCGGCAACAGCATGGGCCAGCATGGTTTTGCCGGTACCCGGTTCACCTTTCAAAAGCAGCGGCATTTCGAGGGCCATGGAAACGTTGACGATGCTGGCCAGTTCATCATCGAGTATGTACCGGGAAGCTCCTGAAAATTTTTGATCTGTAGATTTGTTTAACATTCAAAACCTCATATTTTTTTATTGCCACTAAGGCACGAAGAATGAATAATAAATATATCCTTTGTGTCTTTGTGCCTTTGTGGCAAATATTTTTTGGTTCCACCTGCTCAGGGTTAGAGTTTGCTTAGCCCTGATTTCGTATGTTTTCCGATACTTCCTTGGTCAACATAAGCACCTTTGTTGCCAGATCAAGACTCAGAGAACCCGCCCCGCAACTCGGAGTGATCAGAGACTGGGCCAGTATCTTTGACGGTTCAATGCCAAGGGCCGCAACCGCCCGAACCTGGTCCTGCCACGCCGCCGACAAAGAATCGACGTTCTCTTTTTCTATGTCATCGGGATTCGAGGTCGGTACGATTCCCCAGGCCAGGATGCCGCCGGATTCCATAAAAGTCTTAATATGATCCGGATAAAGGATGAACTTGTCAAAATAGGAATAGGCATCAAAACTGACAATATCAGTGCGCGAATCCAATATAACGGACCAATCGGAATTGGCGCAAACATGGATACCTGCAAGGCCCCCTTCGTCATGAACGGCACCAATCACTTCGTCCAGGCAGGCCGCGACCTCTTCACGTGACATACTGATAAACGCAGATGACCCAAAGCCGGCCAGAGCGGGCTCATCGAAAAACATGATTACCGGGAGTTTCAATTTTGAAAGCATCCTGACCTGCCATTTGGCTTTCAGAGCCAAAAGCTTCACGGCCGCATCTCGCACCTGCTCGTTATAAAAAATGGCCTTACCGTTCTGATCGGTCACTCCCAACCCGAAGGTTATGGGGCCGGTTATTTGACCTTTGAGTGCTGCCGGGGTATCGTCGAGAGTTTCGATCCTGTCCAAAAGCGTAAAAAAACCCCTGGCAGTAGCGGTGGTCAGGGTAAAACGGGAATCTTCAAGATCCGTCTCCCCTTCTATTACCGCCAGATACTCCTCGTAGAAATATAGAAGTTGATTGTCAAAATCATCAACTGTCGTATCGATAAAGGACTTGTCGTTTACGGTTACAAGCCCGGGAAATCCCGGCAGAAACTGAGCAGTCATCCCCTCCTGTTTATAAACCGGAAGCTGAATCCACAACGGGATTTGGGGCGTGTGCTCCAACACAAGGTTGAAGGCTTCATCATGGTCATCCATGGGAAGGCTTCCAATCAGGAGCGGAAGACCGTTTGGCTGAAATTTTTCCATCACTCAAGATCCTCTCTAAAATTCAAAAACCACCTCACACCTAAAACTTAAAACGCGATGAATTCGACTTTTTATGAATTCATTAAGATTATCATGAGTTATAATGCATTACAAGACTTTACCCGCCTATCTCATGAACAATTTCTTTCATCATTGAAACACTTTTAGAATCTGCTTTAACGTTTTCTGAAGGTGCGGTCTAATAGATTGACACTTAAATTACCTGGTGTTATATAACAAATTTACTGGAGATTCTATCTTTTCAAGCAAAATATGTCTATCATGGCTAACATTATCCATTTTAACAATAAACGGCAGTACTCCAGAGACAAAAAAGCTGCATTAAATCGAAAACGTAAGCTTTTAGCGGTGCAGAAGGCTTTTCAGTGTGCCCACTGCGCCTTCAAGTGTGAGAAATGCGGCACACAGATTAATCCGGATGAACGTGATAATATGTCTGAAAGAGACAAAATCAGAGTCCCCTACCGTTTTTGTGAGGGCTGCAGCGAAGAATATATCGATTACATCGAACGCCTGCATGGCAGGGGCGATCCAAGCTGCTATTGGCATAACGAGGTCTGGCTTGAAGCCTGGCGGAGATGGATCGATTATCAGGGTATCATTGACCGCTATTTAAAATCAAAAGAGTTTGTACAGCTTCTGCAAGAACTCAAAGAGACCAGATCCGATTAATAGGAGGAAAATATGTTTGGAATTGGAATGCCGGAACTTATTATCATTCTTGTAATTATTTTGATAATTTTTGGAGCCGGCAAACTCCCGGAAATAGGAGCGGGTATGGGCAAAGCCATCAAGAATTTCAAGGGCGCCACATCCGAACCTGAAAAAAAAGAGACTCAAAAACTTGACGAAAAGTTTGAAGAAAAACTTGAAAAATAAAATCGTAATTTCTTCATTTGATTTCCGCGCTGAAAGCAGCGCGGAAATCAAATTTAAAAAGGAATATCATCATCTTCTCTATCCGGAAGTGGCGGACCCGAGTATTCTGGAGTATGGGGAGGTTCAGGTTGCGGGGATACATCCGCGGAACTTTTGGACCCAAGCATCTTCATTTCGTTTGCAATAATATCAGTGCTGTATCTTGTGACACCGTCCTTTTCCCACGAACTGGTCTGCAGCCGACCTTCAATGTATACTTGGCTTCCTTTTGAAAGATATTCGCCACATATTTCTCCTAACCTCCCGAAAGCAGTAATGCGATGCCACTCCGTGCGCTCTTGCATCTCCCCGCTATCTTTATCTTTCCATCTATTGGAAGTTGCTATACTGAATTTTGCAACCGCCATGCCACTCGGTGTATAGCTTACTTCAGGATCTCTGCCAAGGTTGCCCACTAAAATTACCTTGTTAATCATATTTACCCCCTCGTGTTTAGCAAACGTTCGTTTGCAAATAGATACATAAAAGTAACCGTAATGTCAAATAACACTATTACCCTAATCGAGCGAAACGCTCGATGTCCGTTGTTCGTTGTCTGTTGTCCGTAGCTAATTTAGAGGAATTAAAGTCTTGATTTATAAATCTTCCGCCAAAGCATCATCATAACGCCGGATAAATCGAGTTAGATTTACAACTGACAACGGACAACAAACAACTGACACATTGAGTTTTAACTCAATTGAGGTATTAGTCTTGGAGGTCTCGCAATAAGCCGGAAAAACGGCTTTTTTACAAAAGCATTTTTATTTGTTATTTTAATATCGAAAGATTTCGCAGAACCCGGCCGGCCGTGGTCTCGGTCGCACGCAGGGCTCCATGGGGGCAAATTTCTATACAGCAGTAACAGCGGATACACCTGTCATAATCAAAATCGAGGGTTTCTGCCTCTTGACTGATGGCCTTTGCCGGGCAATATTTCCGGCACTCCCCGCATAATCTGCAAAGAAGGTCGTCGACTTCCGGCCTCTGGAGCAAATGCTTTCGCATGAATCTTTGAAGCGGTTTAGGCCCCATGGTCAGCGGTGCTTTATCCGGCAGATTGAAATTTTGAACAATATTAAAGTCTCCGCTGATATAAACCGCATCGCCGGCCAACCCTAAAATCTTGGCCGCCTTGTGCGTGGGAAGTTCATCCGCATCTACGCCTAATATGCTGCAGATTGCCATGTCAACGGCACACGCATCTCTGCCGCCGGCAAGTATTCCCAAATGCCGCGGAATACCGCTTTTCCCCGGACCCTGCCCTTCGAGGGCCAAGATGCCGTCGACAATGGTAATCGCCGGGTTTACAGCCTGATAAATCTGCAGCAGCAGCCTGGCGAACATATCCCTGTCCACCCCGCTTCTGAGGTGCCACTTTGGTTTCCTTAAACCGACTATGCAGCCGAAAAGATTCTTGACCCCCAGCGTAAGGAGCATTCCCGTATGGGTTTTTAGTTTGGGCAGGTTGATGACGACATCCGCCTCAACCGCTTTTCTGGCGATTTCGATACGCCCGAAAGGCTTACCGATATCTACCTTTACCGATTTTTTAAATGCTTTAAAATCCACATCCAGATCTTTAAATGTTTGATAATATCCGCCCTCTTTCATTATTTTTTCGAACGACCCCATGGCCGGACTGTCTGCAATTAAAGGGCGGGCACCTTTGCTCAGCACATATTCGGCCACGACCCTGACAACATTGGGATGCGTGATAATGGCGGTTTCAGGTTTGGCGGGTAAAAGCAAGTTTGGTTTGATTAGTACCCGGGATTGCTCTGGGATCAGACCTTCTCCCATAGCGTCAATCATTTCAAAGATTATCGGCTTTAGCGTTTTATAATCGTATGCAGCAGTTTTAGTAAAAACTTTAGTCATTGCCAGGAACAAATATTACCATTAACCGGTTTTTTCAAGTTGTTTTGCAAAATAATGTTAACTTATCAATAACCTTGGGGAAAAGGGCTTAATTAGTGTCCATCCTCTTTAGCAGCCACGCCCAAAATTCCCATTTTTCTTAATTCAAAAACATGCTTGATGATTAAGCTCGTTTTATCCAGTCCTTGGCGCAGATCATGGCTGGAAAAACGATCGTGTTCAGGATGCAGCAGGATATGTTTAGTGATAACGTTTTGATAAAGCCCCGGGTAAAGCTCTTCGAAATAATAGAGACCGCCGGTTTTTAAAACCCTGGATATCTCTGCAAGAACGCTGCGCCAATCCGGAACATGATGTAAAAAGCCGAATCCGAAAACTGCATCTAAGCTGTCCGCCTGAAAGGGGAGTCGAACGGCATCCCCCACGGACAGAGATATCTTTTTCAGTTCAGCCCCGCCAAGATATTGCTTGGCCTTTACAATCATCTTGATGTCCAGGTCCTGGACATGAAGACCGGCGGGCTGAAATGTTCTGAGGATGAGTTTCGCACCGGCTCCGCGGCCGCAGCCCATTTCCAGAACTGTTTTCCCCGGCGCCAGCGGCATCATGCGCTTAAACCATGCTATTTCGATCTGCTGTTGGAAAACCCTCAGCGGGTTGTTGACCACCCAGCGCTCAGCCCAATTCAGTTTCATCGCCACTCCCGCTTATCGTTTATAGCGATTCCCATAAATATGTTCCGATTGATTCGCTTTCGTTCATATTTTTAGTAAGCCGCCGGATGATTTCGTTTAGGTCGGGAAGCTGTCTGAGCAAATTAGAGCGCGTTAAAGCGAACATCATCAAAGTGCTTCAATTTGGCAAATAAAATCGTATTGCGACACTATCATTTTTAAAGCCATAGCCATGTTCGCTTTTACGCGCTTTTATTTGCGAGTTCTTGCCGATCTAAACGAAATTGTCTGGCGGCGAAGACGGAACGTTATTTTGAGAATTGCCATAGAATGCGTGTCAATCTTTGACGGCCATATGGATAACCGCGATGCCGTTGGTGAGGTTGCGGGTTGTTACCTGTGAAAAACCCACCTGTTCTATCATGGCCGTCAACTCACCGGGCAGGACGAACGTGCGTATCGATTCGACAAGATGCATATAGGCCCTGCGGGACCCCACAATAATTCCGCCAAGCAAGGGCATGACATGAAAAGAATAGATATCATAAAGCTGCCGGAACAGGGGCGCTGTCGGTTTTGAAAATTCCAGGCACATTATTTTGCCCCCGGGCTTCAGTATGCGATACATCTCCCGGAACCCTTGATCCATACGGGGGACATTACGGATTCCGAAACCTACCATGGCGGCTTCAAAATATTTATCCGCAAAAGAAATATGTTCCGCATCTCCCTGCACAAATCTGATATGTTTTCCGGACGCGCCGCCGCTTACCTTATGCCGGCCTACATCGATCATGGACCGGTTGATATCATATACGATCACCTGACCGCCCGGCCCCACAACTCTGCCGGCCAGAAAAGCCAGATCGCCGGTGCCGCCGCATACATCCAGAACCCGGTCCCCCGGATTCAACTCCAGCATCTTGACGGCCGCATGCTTCCACAAGTGATGAATTCCGAAACTCAACAGCGTGTTCATCAGATCGTATCTGCGGGCAACCTTATTGAAATGCTGCAAAACATGTCGGGCTTTTTCATCCATAGATACTTCCCGATATCCCAAGTAGGTCGTTTCCCGGCGGCTTTGATGCGCACTGAGTCGATTAAGGCTGTCATCTTGATCGAGCCATTTTGATTCTTTCATCATCATTTTATCGGCAAACCGGATTCTTGAAATAGGGGCTTTAAGTAAGCGAGGCTTTCCCGGCCGGCAAACTCGGGAACATCTTCATACGGATAAAGCTCCAAGCTAATGTCTCCTCGATATTCGAGTCTTACCATGGCCCTGAAGGTATCAAGGAATTTAACGGCCCCTAAACCTGGAATCAGATGGTTGTGAACTCTACTTGCAACAATATCTTCCAGATGAACGTGCCCCACCCATTCAAAAAGTTCTTCAAAGGCCGCTGAAGGGTCTTCGCCGGCACAGAAAAAGTGTCCTATATCAAAATTTAATCCCACTGCGGCTGACTTGACATCCTTAATAAAAGACTTGAACTCCACGGAGTTCTCAATCAACAGATCCGGCTCGGGTTCAACCAGTATTTTTACTCCCAACTCTTCCGCCAGCGGTATTGCTCTTGCCAGACCCCGGTGAAACAGAGACATCGCCCCATCCCTTGACATACTGCCTAAAGGCCCCCCGGGAGGAACGGATATGTTTTTGCATCCCAGTGTGTCTGCAATTTTCAGGCTTTCAAGGGTATGCTGGATGCGGATTTCACGTCTATCCTTTTGGGGTTCAATCCAGGAGGGAAGGTAGGTATCCCCAACAGCAAAAAGAGTAAAGCTATTTAGGTTGGTCACTTTCAGGTTGTGTTGCTCTAGGATCTTTTTGAGCCGAGCCATCTTTTCCGTATCAAAGTCCGGAGGGTAAAGATGGGGGCGATCGCACATAATTTCAACACCTTGGAAATTCAATCCGGCTATTTTTTCTAACGATTCGAAAAGTGTGAATTTAACAAATGCATTGGTGCTGTATCCGAAAATCATGATGCATCCCTGTATTAAGTCAATAGTGCCGAAATTATACATCGACAATAACATTTGTCACTTTTCAGTCGTCACTCGTCAGTCGTCACTCGTCACTCGTCAGTCGTCACTCGTCAGTCGTCATTTGTCAGTTGTCAGTCGTCAATTGTCAGTTGTCAGTCGTCAATTGTCATGGGGTATTTGGCTGTTTTTCAGTTACAAATGACAACACACTTTCTTTGTGCCTTTGTGCCTCCGTGGCTAATTTTTTACGGTATTTTAAGCTTTAGGCACTTTTCATCACATAAGCTTCTTTGCATTTACGGTTTTTTCGGTTTCTGATCATTGCCCTACAGGGGACTGCCGCCAAAGCGATCAAACCACCATTCCTCAGCGGAAACATATCTGCTGACTTCTTCTTTGGAAAAAGAGAATTTGTAGTTTCTGCAATAATCGTTAATGAGCCTGTAGGCAGCAATAATCCTGGCTGTCATTTCTTTGCACCTTTCTTTATCGCCTTCACAGCGGTCCGGATGCCATTTTTGGACGAGGGCTCTGTAGTTCGCCTTGATTTCTTCCATGGTTGCGTGTTCG
The DNA here is from genome assembly GCF_036446775.1 of Candidatus Desulfatibia sp. Classification (NCBI taxonomy): domain Bacteria; kingdom Pseudomonadati; phylum Thermodesulfobacteriota; class Desulfobacteria; order Desulfobacterales; genus Candidatus Desulfatibia; species Candidatus Desulfatibia sp. The sequence goes on along the minus strand of NZ_JAZFTO010000027.1, from coordinate 44 downwards.
GGCAGTTCCAGCAACTTCCTGGCCGCATTAATTTCCTGAAACAT
>NZ_JAZFTO010000026.1:0-6725 GCF_036446775.1 Candidatus Desulfatibia sp. | reverse complement strand
CCCAACAGTAGGTTTTGCACGTTCCTGTTTAAGCCTGCTTCGACGCTTTTTTCCGTTTAATCGGCGCTTTTTGGCAGCAAGTGAAATTCGGGTCTTTTTCCTGGCCTTAACAGGCTTAAGAGTTTCCTGTAACAGTTCGACAAAACGTTCAAGCGCAGCTTCCCGATTAGCTGCCTGACGACGATGGCGTTGGGCAATAACCCTCAATACGCCGTCCTTGTTGATCCTTGTCCCCAATCGGGTCATGATCTGATTTTTATGCTCTGCCGTAAGACTCGGCGAATTAGCCACATCAAATAGAAGCGTAACCCGGCTGCTAATTTTATTAACATTCTGGCCGCCTGGCTTGCTGCTGCGGGAAAAGGTGAAAGATAATTCATCCTCTCCTATCAAAATTCTTTCTTTGATCTTGATCATGTGTCTGATTCCTGGCCCTGATATCCGTATTTACAACAAAGGGAGCTTCTTTTAATTTCTTGACTATGCAGGTGTTACAGTGACTTTTTTAATTAAAACGAAGAGAATGTAGATAACCAATGCCCATAACAGACTATTGATAAAAAGAGGTATAATTATAAGATTTCCGGGGAAAAACTGCCTCGGATACAATGCAAATGTAAAAACCGGAAAGTATAACACCTTGGACATTACCATTAATAATCGACCCCAAAAAGGCAACTGACTTTCATATACATTGGCTGTGACAACCGACAATGCTATGCTTGAAATAATCTTAGTGAAAATTGAATGAACCACAGCGATAGTAAGGATTATCAATATTTTCTTCATAAAAAACACATTATGATTTGTTCATATTTACCACATCGCCTCAACATCATCCTCTATATCATCTTCCACCGCATCATCCAACAGATTATTAAAATCCAATTGAAGAACCCTGCAGCCCCGCTTGAGCGGGATTTCCGCTGCGCTCCAACAAGCTTGCAGGGGATGTTCTGCCTTGCGGCAATGCTTCGAAGCGACTGTAAGGAATAGAAGCTACCCGTCCTAAAGGGCTGGGAGGCTTCACTTAATTCCCATCTGTTTTGGTTATGGTCATGCTTTTCACCATGCCGGCATAAAAAAGGGGTTACCGAAAATCGATAACCCCTTTAAATAAACGGCGTCCCCAAAGGAACTCCCCATTTACCCACGTAGTCATATTCGTATTAAAAATAATTGTAAATACTACGAATTCTTTCCAACTAAGAGGCATAGAAAGCCCACCGATATACTGAAATCATCATTGTTATCAGGTTTTTAGTCTGTCAAGGGTGTCCATAGAAAAAGTGATGCCTTGACATCATTTCAAATGATGATATGATGACATCATGAGAACGACACTTTCAATAGATGATGATGTGATGGAGCGGGCAAGAGCCCTTGCGGCCAAATTGCGCACACCATTTAAAACGGTTGTCAACGAAGCTCTTCGGGCTGGCTTGGACCATGTAGAACGACCTGCGAAGTATCGGCGTTACAAAACAGAACCTCATGCAATGCGCCTTCGATCCGGCCGTAATATAGATAACATCCAGGAATTACTGGCCCAAATTGAAGGCGAGGATTCCCGTTGATTCTCGTCGATGCCAATATTCTCTTGTATGCGGAAGACTCGCTTCACCCACGCAACCAACAAGCGCGTGAATGGTGGGATGGCCGGCTCTCCCAGACTGGAACTGTTTGTCTGTGCTGGACAGTTCTGTCCGCATTTATTCGGATAGGGACCAATCCTCGGGTCTTCGAGCACCCGCTCTCCCTCGAACAAGCCCTTGCTCGTGTGCAGAGCTGGTTGGACCAGCCTTGTACAAGAGTCGTTCGTCCGACCGAACGACATTGGACTGTATTTCAGCAGATGCTCACGGATGGGCAGGCTATCGCCAATCTGGTTACAGACGCGCATCTGGCAGCTCTTGCCATTGAACATGGCTGCGAGTTGGCCTCTACCGATTCTGATTTCGCTCGTTTTCCCAAGCTGAAGTGGAGTAACCCCCTTTCCCGACCGGTATAAGCGAACCATGCCATACACATCTACGGACAGGGCCAGCGCCTTTTCCAATCAACTTGGCAGAAACAAGGTGGTCAGGTCCCGGTTAAATATACTCCGCATTTAACAGGATAAATCGTAACAGTTCAGCTATCTTTGACAGGATAACAGGATAGACTTGATTGTTTTTTCATTCTGTTGATCACTTAATTCAGATCCCTGGCCCAGACCTGGGTTGGCAAGTTTGCATCTTTGGGTCCGGCTTATATATTTTACAGCATCCTTAGTATGTTCTATGGAAGTCGCGCCAGGGCGGGCCTGTTATCCTGTCAAATATTTTGCCCCCGGTGAACGATTACGAAAAATCGTTCAGAAGGGGCTGTTAATATGATATTTTTATTAGAATTGATTAATGGCGGTGTTAATGGTAATAATATTTTATTGGAGATTCGCTAATAACTTTACTATATGGGATGCTTTCCGGTTACATCCCAACATTCCAGACATAATGACCCCAAAAACCGGCTTTGGTAAGAGGTAAATTAACCCAAAGGCTTCTTCCTGAGGGTTTGAATGGAAAAACAAAGTGTATATATTGAAACAACCGTAGTGAGTTACTTGACCGCGAGGCCAAGCAGAGATATCGTTGTTGCAGCTCACCAGCAAGTCACTCTGGAGTGGTGGGAAAACTCGCTGCCACATCTTGATCCATTCGTATCTCCTATTGTTCTTGAAGAGGCGTCCAGGGGAGACGAAGCTGCTGCAAAACTGCGACTTAAAAAAATGGAGGATTTCCCGGTTCTAGAGATTACAAATGAGGTTCGTGATCTAGCCGACCTTTATTTTGAAAAAATTCCGATCCCTGAAAAAGCAAGGGGTGATGCATATCACTTGGCAGTTGCAACCTATCATGGCATGGACTTTCTGGTTTCTTGGAATTTTACCCATATTCTTAATGCGCGTGTCAGAGTGGTCGTCAGAACATCAACACTATCCGCGGAATCAGCACTCCGATAATTTGTACTCCAGAAGAACTTTTGGAGGTTTAACATGACGAACGATCCAATTGTACAAGAGGTCCGAAAAATACGGCATACGATTGAACGAGAATGCCAACAAGATCCTGAAAAGTATTTCCAACGCCTGCAGGCTTCTCAGGAAAAGCTTGCCGGGCGCCTCGTTTGTCGGCAGCCAAAGCCTTTGATTACTGTAAATCAGAAAAAAGTGGGCTAACGCAGCATCCGGGTTTTACCCTGTAGTTGCATAAAAAAATAAATTTTAAATTTTTTACCAAACGCTAGGGTTTCTTTGGTACATTATTGAGACTGTCCCGCTTGGAAAGCGGGATGTCTTAGACCTGCGCAATAAAAAAGGCCCGTCATCATTTGACGGGCCTTAAAATTGTGGCGTCCCCAAGGGGATTTCCTTCGGCAAGCTCAGGATAAATTCACCCCTGCTGTCCCGCTTTAAAAGCGGGATGTCATGGACCTCAAACAAAAAGAGGTTAACCGGAAATTTGGTTAACCTCTTGAATCGGTGGCGTCCCCAAGGGGATTTGAACCCCTGCTGCCGGCGTGAAAGGCCGGTGTCCTGGACCTGGCTAGACGATGGGGACGCAGATACGCTATAAGTTTTAACCCTCCCCACCACTGCCGGTCAACCCCGGCTGTCCCGCTTGAAAAGCGGGGTGGCATGGACCCCCGCAGAGCGGGATCTTCGACTGGCTAAGCTAGACGATGGGGACGAAAAATTGTCTTTCGTGGTGGGCCGTACTGGGCTCGAACCAGTGACTCTCTGCTTAAAAGGCAGATACTCTACCAACTGAGTTAACGGCCCCTCAGAGCCCACAGAAGTAACGATACATTTTCAATTTGTCAATAAAAATAAAATCGCCTTGGTATTTTATTTTTATTTGCGCCAGAATTCCGGCACCAGCAGGATGATCACGGTATATATTTCCAGTCTTCCCAAAAGCATACACCAGATGAGCAGCCATTTGCCCAGATAGGGGATCTGGGCGAAATTGTCCGTCGGACCCACCATCCCCAAACCGGGCCCGATGTTTCCGATAGCAGCGGCGACCGCTGCCACCGAAGTGACAAGATCGACCCCCAAGCCAGCCAGTATAACGGATGAAATCGCAAACAGTCCGATGTAAAGGCCCATAAACCCTAAAACGCTGCGCACTACATCCTCTGAAACCGACTCACCGCCGATTTTGATATGCTGCACGGCCCGGGGATGGATCAGGATAAACAGCTCCTTATAGCAGTATTTTAAATAGAGCATGACGCGCATGCATTTCATACCACCGCCGGTAGACCCTGCGGAAGCTCCTAAAAACATGCACAGCAGCAGAACAAGCTGGGACATGGCCGGCCACAGCTCGTAATCCGCCGTAGCATAACCGGTGGTCGTGACAATTGAAACTACCTGAAAAGCACCGAAGCGAAGCGCCCGGCCGATGGTTTGGTATACGGAACCGTAAACATTGAAGGTCACAACCACAATCAGCACAGCAACCGCTCCTAAAAAAAAGCGACACTCCGGATTCCGCCAAAACGCCAGGGGCTTGCCCCTTAGAAATTGATAATGCAACGCAAAATTAATTCCGGCAAGAAGCATAAAGAAGATAATCACCGTATCAAAGTAGACGCTGTTAAAATGGGCTATGGAAGCGTTTTTGGTTGAAAAGCCTCCGGTCGGCATTGTTGTGAAAGCATGGGATAAGGCATCATATAGATCCATGCCTCCGATCATCAACATAATCACCTCTGCCAGCGAAATCAGGGCATACACTTTCCAGAGAATCGTAGCCGTTTCACGGATGCGCGGCCTGAGCTTATCCGGCACAGGGCTGGGAACTTCAGCCTTGTACAGCTGCATACCTCCAACACCCAAAAAGGGCAGGATCGCCACAGACAGAACGATAATTCCCATTCCGCCCAGCCACTGAATAAAACTACGCCAGAAAAGGAGCCCTTTTGATACGGCTTCTATGTTGGTTAATATAGAGGAACCTGTGGTGGTAAATCCGGATACCGACTCAAAAAAACAATCCACGAAAGGTCCGAATTCGCCACTTAAATAAAACGGCAGAGCCCCGAAAAAACCGACGGCTGTCCAGCCGATAGTCACGATGGCCATGCCTTCACGATGACTGATGAATTCTGCCTTTTCCCGCCGGAAACAAATATAGGTCAGCAACCCGGCAAAGGCCGTTATCCCGATAGATTTTAGCAGCGGCAGTATGCTCTGGTCCTTGTAATAAAGACCAAAGAAAAGGGGAAATATCATGCTGAGCCCTAAAAAAAGAATTAATATTCCGACAATCTTTAAGATAAAAAGCCAGCGCATCTAAAAATACTCCAGTCTGACTGCCAGGATTTTTTCGATCTTGGGAATGGCCTTTCTGCTTGCAAAGATAATAATCCGATCATCAGGCTTGATGACGCTTTCACCGGTGGGGATGATGATTTCGTCCTTGTGGATAATACAGGCAACGAGGACTCCCGGTGGCAAAGAGACTCTCTTCAAAGGTTTACCTACAATATCCGAAGTTTCCATGGCCACAGCTTCCATGACTTCAGCCTGGTGGTCTTTTATGGATATAGCCGAAAGCACCTTACCTCGTCGAATGTGCTGTAAAATAGTATTGATGGCTGAATGTCTGGGGCTCACGACCTGTTCAAGACCGATCATGGACATCAAGGGGAAATAACTGAGCTTGCTGATTCTTGTGATAGTTTTTAGGACGCCCATCCGCTTGGCCATAAGGGAAGAGATAATATTGGTCTCTTCATCGTTGGTGAGGGTAATCACAACATCCATATCCTGAACGTTTTCTTGTCTAAGGAGTTCCAAATCCGAACCGTCTCCATGGAGCACAACTGTCTTATTGAGCTTTTCTGCAAGTTCGGTGCAGCAGCTTGCGTCTTTTTCAACGATTTTGGTATAGACCGATCTCTCTTCAAGCAAGGAAGCCAGTCTGAATCCTATACGCCCACCGCCCACAATTAAAGCCCGACGTATGGGCTCGGCATGCTTATCGAAAACCGACAGGGCTTTTAATAATTTATCGGCTTCACTGATAAAATAAACCAAATCTCCTGCCCGCAGTTTGTCATTCCCCCCGGGGATAATCAGCTCTTCATTCCGAACTATTGCGGCAATCAGAGGAGCCTGTTGGCCGATTGTGGCGGAAATATCGGAAAGGCGAACACCATCCAGCCTTGTCGAAGGATCTAGACGGATCCCGACAAATTTGACCAGACCGTCGGCAAATTCCCCCACGTCCACGGCACCGGGTATAGTCATCAGTTTGTCAATGGTCTTGACGACCTCGATCTCCGGGTTGATGATCGCATCGATGTTGGGTGCATGCTCCCGGAACATATCATGAAATCCATCATAGCCAGCACCACGAATACGGGCCAGTTTTTTTGTTACCGGAGAAATAATGCTGGCAACCAGACATGCCACCAGATTGGTCTCATCACTGTCGGTCACGGCCAGGAGTATCTCGGCCCCCTTGATGCCGGCTTCCTCAAGAATCACAGGGCTGCTTCCGGACCCGTTGATTACCCGAACATCCAGGTTGTCCGATACGCGCCGAATTGCGTCCGGGTCGATATCAATGACGACAACATCCTTATCCTCTAAGGCCAAATGGCTGGCGATGTTAAAACCGACATCGCCGGCACCAACAATTACAATTTTCAATGGTTTTGGCTCCTTT
>NZ_JAZFTO010000025.1:0-2952 GCF_036446775.1 Candidatus Desulfatibia sp. | reverse complement strand
TTTATACCCCTCCAGTGGCTTGCCTGAAATGACATCGGACGGATATTCCACGTTGGTCCGCTTCAAATACCTGTCGACCCATGGGGGCGTATGACGATCAATTTTGTGGGCGAACCAGGGACCTTTCCGGTTATTTCTTATGTAGATGTGCTTTCTGGATCCGTTCATCCCGATACTTTTAAAGACAAAATTGTATTGGTAGGACAAATAAACCTGTCAGGCGGGGGAGATTTGCATGATGTCCCTGTGTCGCGCGGCAAAACAAAGATGGCTGGTGTTGAGATCCAGGCAAATATTATCCACACCATTTTATTCCAAAATTTCCTGGTTGAGCAACAGCTTACCAGCGATATCATAATTATTCTATTGATGTCTCTCTTGGGCGGCTGGATACTTTTGCAGTTACGGTTTTTGTGGGGAATACCAATAATATTATTGCTTGAGGGGCTATATTTGCTTTATGCCTTTTTCATCTTCGATTCTGGCTTACTATCCGACATCTATTACCATACGCTCAGTTTGGGATTTAGTTATATAGGGGCAATTGCTGTTGATAACGTCGCTTTATTTAGAAATTTGCGACAAAAACATAAAGAATTAATTGAAACCTATGATAATACCCTTGAAGGCTGGGCCAAGGCGCTAGAGTTACGCGACCAGGAGACCCAGGGACATACGCTGCGGGTGACTAAATTAACCGTACTTTTAGCGAAAGAGATGGGGATAAAAGGCGATGAACTCACCCATATCCGTCGTGGCGCGATCCTCCATGATATTGGTAAGATTGGCGTTCCGGATGGAATTTTACTCAAGCCGGGCAAACTCACCGACGATGAGATGAGTACCATGCGCCGCCATCCCACTTCTGGGTTGCGGATGCTTTCCAAAATTAAATTCCTGAAACCCGCCCTGCAAATTGTCTATTTTCATCACGAAAAGTGGGATGGAACCGGATATCCACAAGGGCTGAGGGGAAATAAAATTCCATTTGCCGCTCGTATATTCGCGGTGGTGGATGTTTGGGATGCCCTGACAAATGATCGACATTATCGCGAGGCATTACCAGAAGAAAAAGCTCTTGCCATGATTATGAAAGACGCTGGCACACATTTCGACCCAAATGTGGTCGCCGCGTTTTCAGAATTTATCAGCAAAAAATAATGATTATCTAGGGGTGCCTCCCTTAACGGGAGTACAGCCAAGCAGGACGAAGGGTGCTGGGCGAATGAAAATCCTAAGTTAGCTCTAAAGAACATTCGATTGGTTTATATTCGTTGAACATTCGAAGATTCTATTATCTCTCCTCAGGTAACCGTTCACTCCCCTTCTTCAATTAGTCATCCAATGGGTTGAAATTGAGGAATTGGAGGTGCAGAATTTCCTTTACGACGCTCAGCAACCACAGAAGCGATATATGGCCAAGGCAAAACACCACGTTGCCGACATGTGTCTATGACACTTGCCAAAGATACATAGGCGCGACTGCCTTCGGATGTACGCGTCCCAAGATTTATCTTCCGAGCAATAACCCAGTGCCTTAACAATCGTTCAGCAAGATTATTGGTTATTGGCAACATTGGATATTTCAGCACTGTCCAGATTGCCTCCCAGTCATTGAGCAATTCACGCGCCAAGGCTTTCGTTTTTGCATGACTATGATTTCTGTGCTTTTCACTCCACTTTTTCAACTCGGCTAATTTTACTGAGAATTTTTCTTCTAAATCCATGCTGGGGTCGCTACGAGCCTTGTAGATGCCAGTTATGAACAAACTTATGATTTCGAGAACTTTTTCTCCAAAAATTGCGGCTTCTGGAGTGTAGCTCTCAGACAAGCCCCTTGCTTTGCGAATGATATGCGCCAAACAGCGAAGTCGTTTTCCATATTTGCGATATTGAAGATAGCCATCACTCATCAACCAACCAGAGAACTTTTCCATAACATCGGCAATTACATCCCAGCTACGCTTTCCGATCATATATAAAGTGACGGTGGCTGTTCGTAAAACCCATAACCATTTCAGCTTTCCATTTTCTGGCCATCCTGTTTCATCAACATATAAGAGCCCCGATTTTTGGATTTCGGCAATTATCTCCGCTTCTAAAGGCGAAACTGCTCGCCCGCATTCTAGGACACACTGATTGATTGTCCCCACACAGAGTTTTATCCCTAGCCAATCATCCAAAAACTCTTGGATACGCTTACGAGATAAACGCATACGCATAGCTAAACTGACAATAAGGGCTACTAATGTCGGACCCACTAGATGCCATTCTGTAATTTCTACATTCCAACCTTCTTCTGTATCGCTACGACCGGGAAGGCTATGAGTTTCGTGTCCGCAGGCACAGATGCAAATACCGTAAATATGTTTGATATGGGTGACTTCCAAGCCTAGTTCTTTGTGTTCTATATCCAGTTCATATCTTCCTGTTTTAGGGTAAAAAATAGTGCTTTCTTCAAAGTCTTCGCCACAGGCGGAACATTCTTTAGGTTTATGAACTTCTTCTCCTGTCACAGGAAGTTCTATTTGATGCCCAAAGCCTTTTGCCCCAGGTTGTTTCCCCGCCTTTCGTTTGTTTTCTGGTTCAGATTTGGGCAGAGAATTAGCGTCATTTCCTTCAGCAGATTTATCCTTCGTATCGGAGTTCTCGCTCTTCTTAGCATCGTCTTTCTGTCCTTCTTCTTGGGCGTTGGAAGAACCTTTCTCCCAAGGGGCAAAACTCCCTGATGGACGCGAACTGTTTTCTGGTGTTTGATTTAGTCGCTCTCGTGCCTCCCTCAAATCCTCCAACATCTTTTCGCTGAGATGCTGTAATTTTTCCAGTGAGAGGGAGTTTATATATTCTTTATCTATTTGGCGTAAAGAATCGTCAGGTAAGTTCATACACAGTAATTTACTCTATTTTATCTGCTAACGCTAGGCATTCGCTTTGGGGGGAGTGAATGATTAC
>NZ_JAZFTO010000024.1:0-7144 GCF_036446775.1 Candidatus Desulfatibia sp. | reverse complement strand
CATCGCATTTATAGACTTCTAATCTTTCTGCCATTTTTATGTCCCTCCTTTTTGCAAGTCATTTGTATAAGTATAAATTGTCAGTAAGCGTTCAAAGGTTCAGAGTTCTCCGTTCAGGGTTGTATTTTCATTGTTAACCTTGATTATTTCGTAAAAAGTAAAAAGTTAAACGTGAAAAGTCTAAATGTTTTGTAATATTGCCTCTTAATGTACCTAATGTAGTCGTTTTACATTTTACATTTCACGTTTCACTTTTTACGAATTTATCAACCTTTACTAACTAGCTCCGAACCTTGAACCCTGAACGGTTACAAATTACCAGTTTTCCCCTAGCAATTCAAAATGGGCCTGGGGATGAACACAGGCCGGGCATAATTCCGGAGCTTCATTGCCTTCATGGAGATAGCCGCAGTTGCGGCAGCGCCAGACAACTTTTTCATCCCGTTTGAAAACCCGGCCGGCTTCAATATTGGCCGCCAGGTCAACATATCTTTTTTCATGCTGTTTTTCGGCAACTGAAATCGCTTCAAACACCGAGGCAATGGTTTCAAAGCCTTCTTCACGAGCGGTTTTGGCAAATCCGGGGTACATCTCCGTGTGCTCGTAATGTTCACCGGCGGCGGCACCTTTAAGGTTTTCGAGGGTTGTACCGATCATACCGGCAGGAAACGCTCCCGTGATTTCAACCTCGCCGCCTTCCAGGAATTTGAAAAATCTTTTGGCATGCTCCTTTTCCTGGTCGGCGGTTTCTTCGAATATCGTTGCAATTTGCACATAGCCGTCTTTTTTAGCCTGGCCGGCAAAATAGGTGTAACGATTTCTAGCCTGAGATTCGCCTGCAAAGGCAGTTAATAGGTTTTTTTCAGTCTGTGTTCCTTTTAAACTTTTCACGTTTTTCCTCCTAATTTTTTGATTTTGTTAATTATTATTACCCTGATTGAACGAAAAAGCTCAATTAACAATTAACGGATAACGCCTAATCGAGTTTTGGTTCGATTAGGATATTATATTAGCGGAAGGTTCGCATGCAGCCTATTTCCGGTTTTTTTTCCACCAGCCTTTTTTAATGTGTTTTTCCTTTTCTTTTTCAGCCAGCAGCTTTAATTTATAGGCAGAATCCCGCAGGGTACCATAAAGGATGCCCACCCTACATCCTCGTGTTCGATATCACCGTGGTTTGCCAGGGCGATCATCTCATCCACAAGCTTAAGGGTTTTGACAATATTTTTGTCGCAGGGTTTCAAAACGGTAATTACTCTGTAATTTGTGGTGTCATATATAATTTTGGATAAGGCAATTAACGAGAAAAAAGACAATTTGTTTTGTCTTAATCATGGATACCCTCAAAATCCATGCCAAAAATAAGAAGATAGTTGAAGGCTACAAAAAAATAATTATTAACAGATAGTTGTAATCAACACCCCGGAGTTTGGTACTGCCCTGGAAAAAATGAAATGATACAGTTTTGATACAGGTTTATGATGTCGCGAAAACTATATAATACTCGCAAATGTAGAGTCAACAATAAAGGACTGCGCATGAAAATGTGTCTCGGGATAATCAATGACACATTATTGTCTCATGAGACAACCCGGACGATTATAAGATCTTGCAAGTTTACTTGCGGAAGTTTTATTTAATCCTGAAAAACCTGGTCCTTTGGGCCAAGTCAGCGTTGTCCGGCTCTGCCTTGGAGTTTTGTGTCTAAAATCACAAATTCCAAGCACCAAATTACAAATAAATCACAAATTCCAATATTCAATCGTTCGACCTACCGTTCGACCCCGAGCTCACGGTCGAGGGGGAGGCTCTCGACAGGTGACCAAAACCTTCCAAGACGAGACATTGTTTGGATTTTCGAATTTCGGTCATTGTTATTTGTTTGATATTTGATATTTGATATTTGGAATTTAATTTACTCCATTTAAGCTTAGGTGCACCCCTATGGAGTGAAATCAAAGCCTGATCCTTTGGGCCAGGATATTTATAAAATCGTAACACGATTTTATGTTGCTATCTCTCATCTAGGGGTACGAATTTGCACACCTCCGGGCCGCAGTAATCGCCAATATATTCGGATTCCGGGCGGTAAAGCATTGGTTTAGGGGCTGCATCTGCAAACTGCTCTTCGATGACGTGCGCGGTCCAGCCTGCAATTCTTGAAATGGCAAACAGACCCGTGAAGAGGTCAAACGGTATCCCCATGGAATAATAAAGCGAAGCACTGTAGAAATCTACGTTTACATATATATCACGGCCTTTGCGCCGCTTAAAGGCTTCCTTGCCTTTGATTTCAAGCAGCTTTGATATCTCATACCATTTGGTTTGGCCCGTGCGCTGCCCCAATCTCTGTGATATCGGTGCCAGAATATGGGCGCGGGGGTCGTCGGTAGTGTAAACGGCATGGCCCAGTCCCATTAGCTTTTTTCCGGAGTCAAATGTCTGGTTGACATATGCTTCAACGTTCTCGAGGGAACCGATTTCCATAAGCATTTCCATGACGCGGGCATTGGCCCCGCCGTGGAGCTCGCCCGACAGGGAGCCTACCGCCGCCGCTACGGCGGCATACATATGCGCCCTGGTCGAGGCAACTTCTCGGGCGGCAAATGTTGAGGCGTTAAAAGAGTGTTCGGCATGCAGAATCAGGCAGATGTCAAAAAACCGGGCGAGTTCTTCATCAGGAACCGTGCCGTTAAACATATACAGAAAATTGGCGGCATGATCGAGCCGCGGATTAGAAGCCAGCGGCTCATTGCCGTTGCGGATACGGTCCCAGGCCGCCAGGATCGTCGGTAATTTTGCGATCAGTTTAAGGGCCTTTTGAAATAAAGCATCGCGCGAGGTATCTTGAATGTCAGGATCATGATGGGCCAGCATGGCCACGCCTGACTGCAGGATGTCCATGGGCAGGGCATCCCGGGGCCGGGTTTTTAAAGCGGCGATCAATTCCGGGGGGATATCCCGCTCGGCGGTCAGCCGGGCCTTGAAGTCTTTAAGTTCATGCTCTTGGGGTAGTTTTTCATACAGCAGTAAATGGCAGACCTCCTCAAAGGTCGCATTTTCAGCCAGGTCCTGAATCAGGTATCCTCTGTATATTAACCGGCCGGCGGTGCCGTCCACATCACTGACTCTGGTACTGGCAATGGTAACTCCCCTAAGACCGGTATCTTGGGTTGGTCTGTTATCAGTCATGGCAACCTCCTTTCCCCTTTACGAACTATTTTGCTCATGATGCTTTCCTTTCAGGTATTATTTTAAAAATGAGGTCTGTTTGAAAGAATGTCAAGGGTGAAATAAATTTACAATTGGAATAATTTTTTCAGTACGTTGAAAACAAAACCAAAAAATGCTAAACTCATTCACTCACCAGTTCTCCAACGTTTACCGGCAACCTGATCTGACGATAAAAAAGGCGGCAAATGACTCCAATCCGCATTAAAAAAGGCTATGACCTGAATGTTGACGGCCGCCCTTCTGATAAGATCGAGCAATTACCAAACCCTGCATATGTTGCCGCTGTTCCTGAAAAGATACCTTTTGTAAAGCCCCGTCTGGCCGTGGAGATTGGAGACGAGGTCAAGATTGGAACGGTTCTTTTTGTGGACAAACGCAATCCGGACATAAAGTTTTTATCACCCGGCGGCGGGAAAGTGGAACAGATCAATTTTGGGCCGCGTCGCATCATCCGTGAAATTATCATTCAGCTGGAGAGCGAAGAAGCATCTGAAGCGTTTGAAAAAGTGCCGGAGCAGCTTGGGCATCTTAAACGCCACAATTTGGTAAAAATATTGCTTAACGGCGGTCTCTGGCCGCTGATACGCCGGCTGCCCTATCGGGACATTGCCGATCCTGATGAAATTCCGCCGGCCGTCTTTGTGAGCCTGGATGCCGGCGAACCGTTTCAACCCCCATCCGGAATTTATCTGGCAGACCAAAAAGAGTTTTTTGCATTCGGCATTCAGGTTTTGCGCAAGCTGGCGCAAGACAATGTTTATGTTGCGGCCCGCCATGACAGCCGCGAAGTTCCCGCAGAATACAACCAGTGGATTACGCATTTTTATACCGGCAAATACCCGGCTGCAGATCCGGGGGTGCTTTTGTATCACACACGCACATCCTCGGACGCAAACCGCTGCTGGTATATCAGCGGACAGGACCTGCTGCTGCTGGCCCGTCTTCTGAAAACCGGGAGGTATCCTGTAGAACGAATCGTTGCCCTGGGCGGGAGCCTGGCCTCTGATCCCCGCCATTTAAGGACCAGATTGGGGGTGCCCCTGGCACATCTGGCCGGGGACCGCCAACAAGAGAAAAACATCCGTTATATTGCCGGTGGTTTATTAAGAGGGTATATTGCTGCGGAAAACACTTTTTTAGGGTATTACGAAACATCATTGCTGCTGCTGCCCGAGGGCGACCAGGAGGAGGTTCTGGGTTTTGTGCGTCCGGGTTTTAACAAACCGAGTTATTCCAGGGCATTTTTATCGTACTTTAATACGGCGGCCCTGCCCATGGACTGCAATCGGCACGGGGGAGTGCGGGCCTGCATCGCCTGCGGATATTGTGCCCAAGTCTGCCCGGTCGATATTCTGCCCCAGTTGACTTTCAAGGCGGTGCTGGCGGATACGGTCGAGGAATTTCTGGCCCATGGCCTGCTGGACTGTGTCGAATGCGGACTTTGTACCTATGTCTGCCCTTCCAAGATAGAGCTTGCCGATATTCTGGTGCAAGCCAAAGCTGCCTATTACAAGGAACAGACGGCCTGATGAAATTTTTCAAACGATTTTTTGATGCGCAGCGCAAACACTTTTCCCAAGGGGGCCGATTTGCAAGGTTATATCCTTTTTTTGAGTCCATGGAGACGATTTTCTTTGCGCCGGCCGATGTCACCGCCGGCGGGCCCCATGTGCGGGACAGCCTGGATGTCAAGCGTTTCATGACCCTGGTGATTATGGCCCTGGTTCCGCATCTTGTCTTTGGCATCTACAACGCCGGGTATCAATCGCACCTGGCCTCGGGACTTTCGCTCAACTTTTTGCCGGTGTTTCTAAAAGGGGTGTGGATTGTCCTGCCGCTGGTGATCGTGACCTATGCCGTCGGATTTTTCTGGGAGATCGTCTTTGCGGTGGTCAGAAGGCACCATATCAGCGAAGGGCTGTTTGTCACCTGTATGCTGTTTCCGTTGACATTGCCGCCGACGCTGCCGTTGTGGCAGGCTGCTGTGGGAATTTCCTTCGGCATTGTCATCGGCAAGGAGGTTTTCGGCGGCACCGGCAGGAATTTTTTAAATCCGGCGCTGACCGGCCGAGCTTTTATCTTTTTTGCGTATCCGGCCCGTATGACGGGGGATGCGGTCTGGGTGGTTATCAGCCCAGCTAAAGCTGCGGCGGTGGATGCTTTCAGCGGAGCCACCCCCCTGGCGATTTCGGCCCTGGCGGAAAAAGGGGTCGGTGTTCAGGCGGCCCTGTCCCAGGCGGGCTACAGTATCTCAAAGCTTTTTGTGGGCCTTTATCCGGGGAGCATCGGGGACACGTCCACGCTGTTGAGCCTCACAGGATCCGTTTTTTTAATACTGCTGGGCCTTGCCAGTTACCGCATCATCTTGGGCGGGGTGCTGGGGATCCTGTCGGCCGGATTTGTGCTCAACCTTTTTGCCACCCAAGCATCTTTGCCGTGGCTGGCGCTGAACCCGTTTTATCATTTACTCATGGGCGGATCGGCCTTCGGCCTGGCCTATATGGCCACCGATCCGGTTACGGCGCCGGACATGCCGTGGTCCAAGTGGATCTACGGCTTTGCCATCGGGGTTCTCACGATACTGATTCGGGTCTTTAACCCGGCCTTTGTCGAGGGGATTATGCTGGCCATTTTGTTTATGAACCTGTTTGCGCCGCTTTTGGATCATTTTGAGGTCAAGGCTGTTTTAAGCAAAAGGGTGCCCAATGTCTGACACCTTAAAATCCATTATATTTGCCCTTGTGCTCTGTGTGGTTTGCAGCCTGCTCTTAACCCTGGCATCCAGCGGGCTCAAAAGTTATCAGCAGCGTAACGTGCTCCTTGACCGGCAGCAAAATCTTTTAAAAGCGGTGGGGCTTATCGAACAAGGACAGCAATACGCACCCGCGGAAGTCGAATCTTTATATGCCGAAAACATTAAGATGATCTGGGTCAAGCCCGACGGCGCCGTTGTGGAGCAAGCAAAGCGAACACAAAAAGATTTGCAGCTTTACCTTTATATGAAAGATAATGAGCTGCAGGCCTATATTATCCCCATCGACATCCGGGGGCTTTGGGGCAAGATTTACGGTTACATGGCCATTGAAAAGGACGGATCGACCATCAGCGGCTTTACGGTCTATCAGCACGGCGAAACCCCGGGCCTTGGCGGCGAGATCGAAAAACGCTGGTTCCAGAAAAACTTTGTGGGTAAGCGCATCGTCGACCGCAGAGGCGACTTTGTGTCGATCTCCATTGCCCGGGGAAAGGTCAAGGATCGCGTTCGACCGGAATTGCAGATCAACTACGTGGACGGTATCAGTGGCGCCACTCTGACCGGCAAATACCTTACGGCGGGATTTAAGGATATTCTTTCGTTCTATGAGCCGGTATCCATACGGTTCCGCAAAAAGTAAACAGTGGTCCGGGATCAGGGAAAAGTAAATAGTGGTCAGTGATCGGTAAGTAGTAAGCAGCATGCAGTATCCAGCATCCAGTATCCAGTATCAAGTATCCAGTAACCAGCAACCCGTAACCCGTAACCCGAAACTCGCAACCCGAAACTCGTAACATGAAAATTACCCGCACTGAAACCTATAAGGCCTTTGCCGGGCCGCTGTGGCAAAACAACCCCGTTTTTATACAGGTGTTAGGTATCTGTTCGGCTCTGGCGGTGACGGTGCAGATCAAAACCGCCGTGGTCATGGCCCTGGCGCTTACCTTTGTGGTCGCCTTTTCCAATCTGACCATCTCTTTGATGCGCAGCCTGATTCCTCGCAACATCCGCATGATTGTGGAGCTGTGTGTGATTGCCACACTGGTGATCGTGGCCGACGAGGTCTTACGGGCCTTTTTGTATGAAATCAGCAAGCAGCTTTCGGTCTTTGTGGGTTTGATCATCACCAACTGCATCGTCATGGGTAGGGCCGAG
>NZ_JAZFTO010000023.1:0-11382 GCF_036446775.1 Candidatus Desulfatibia sp. | reverse complement strand
AAGATGGGCCAGGACGGCCACGACCGGGGAATCAAGGTGATCGCCACGGCCTTTGCAGATTTAGGGTTTGACGTGGATATCGGTCCCATGTTCCAGACTCCGGAAGAAGCGGCCCAGATGGCGGTGGAAAACGATGTACATGTGGTCGGGGTGTCCAGCCTGGCCGCCGGTCACAGAGCCCTGGTTCCCCAACTGGTCGATGCGCTTAAAGCAAAAGGCGGGGAAGAGATCCAGGTGGTGGTCGGCGGGGTCATTCCGCCGGCCGATTATGATGTCCTGCTCAATGCCGGCGCCAAAGCCGTTTTCGGGCCCGGTTCCGTTGTAACCGATTCGGCCAACAAAGTCCTGAATTTGTTAAGTGCTTAAAGGTTCAGAGGTTCAGAGGTTCAAGGGTTCAAAGGTTCAGGATTCAGAGGTTAACCCAGAACGCAGAACTCTGAACCTGGAACCAATCAGTTTAGAACACAGATGACACGGATTTTATATTATTTTATCTGTATCTGTGTAGATCCGTTTTAATCTGTGTTATCCGCGTTCCATTGAACCCGGAACGCAGAACCCGGAACGCAGAACGCAGAACGCAGAACCCAGAACCGATAAAGGAGCAACTATGCCCAATTTACAATCCAGCGGTAAAGATGAAAACGCTAATCAGAATGTACATTCTTTAACCTCCGTCTGTCCGTTAGGGGAAGCCTTTCCGCTGCCGGAAGATAAAGACTTTCAAGAAGAATTCGTCCGTTTACAGAGCCTTGTCGAGGAACAGCGCCTTAAGGGGCGAGAAATCGTGGTGGTCATGGGTGTCGGCTTTGTCGGTGCTGTGATGGCAGGGGTTGTTGCCGATTCAGTTGATAAGGAGAAGGGGGAACCCACAAAATTCGTTATCGGGATGCAGCGCCCCTCGACAAGATCTTACTGGAAAATTCCGTATCTCAACCGCGGCCTTGCTCCCGTAGAAGCGGAGGATCCGGAAGTGGCACCAATGATTTACCGCTGTGTCAAAGAAAAGAGAACTTTAACAGCCAGTTTCACCTATGACGCTCTGACACTTGCTGATGTGGTGGTTGTGGATGTGCAGTGTGATTACAACAAAGAAGCTATTGGGGATGTTAAGCAGGGCAATGCCGACATCGCCGACCTGGAAAACAGCCTGAAAATTATTGGTGAAAAGATCAACCCTGAGTGCCTGGTACTGATTGAAACTACGGTACCGCCAGGAACAACCGAGTATGTGGCTTATCCCATTATCAAAAAAGCGTTTGAAAAGCGCGGCCTCCAGGATGCGGAACCACTGTTGGCCCATTCGTTTGAACGCGTCATGCCGGGGCGGGAGTACGTGGCGTCCATTCGCGATTTTTGGCGTGTATGCAGCGGTGCCAATGCAACAGCCCGTGAGCGCGTTATAGCATTCCTTTCTGATGTTTTAAACGTGGATGAATTTCCTCTCACAGTACTAGACCGGCCCATTGAAAGTGAAACCTGCAAGATTGTGGAAAACTCATACCGTGCCACAATTCTTGCTTTTATGCATGAGTGGAGCCTGTTTTCCGAACGCAACGGGGTGGACCTGATTAAAGTCATTGAAGCTATTAAAGTGCGGCCGACGCATTCCAATATTATCTTCCCGGGGCCCGGTATCGGAGGCTACTGTCTGCCCAAAGACGGTGGTTTGGGTGTCTGGGCATATCATACCCTCATGGGATTTGAAGACGATATTTTCAAGATAACACCGGCAGCCATTGATATTAACGATACCCGTGGCTTGCGGGCCGCCCAGCTGGTGCGCGATGCCCTGAGGAATATGGGAAAGATTGTCGCGGCTTCCAGGATCGTCGTTCTGGGAGTCTCTTATCGGGAAGATGTAGGCGATACCCGTTACAGCGGCTCGGAAATCGTAGTCCGAAAATTAGCGGAGATGGGAGCGGAAATGGTCGTCCACGACCCCTATGTCCGTCATTGGTGGGAGCTTGAAAAACAGGATACCTATCCCGCGGCTGGCCGCTCCATGGCAAGGTTTTTCAGAAACCAGGAGAATCTCAGTAATATCATTGTGCATAAAGATCTTCAAAAAACCCTAAGGTTTGCCGATGCAGTGGTTCTGGCGGTCAGGCACCAGGAGTACCTGGAACTTAATCCTGATGATATTGTGGCAATGACAGGACGGCCGGCGGCAATCATCGACTGCTTCGGCTTGCTTGATGATCAAAAGATCCGTCGTTACTTTGAGCTTGGCTGTGAAGTCAAAGGACTGGGCCGCGGACATGTAAAACGGATCAAAGATGAAGTCAGAAATACTTAAGGAGTCCATTGAGAGATGAAAAATATTCTGGTTGTTGGGGGTGCGGGTTACATTGGCTCCTACATGTGTAAATATCTGGCAAAAAAC
This sequence comes from Candidatus Desulfatibia sp., assembly GCF_036446775.1. Taxonomy (NCBI): domain Bacteria; kingdom Pseudomonadati; phylum Thermodesulfobacteriota; class Desulfobacteria; order Desulfobacterales; genus Candidatus Desulfatibia; species Candidatus Desulfatibia sp. Next base: position 8,996 of record NZ_JAZFTO010000023.1, on the reverse strand, counting down.
GGATATCATCCTATTGTTTTAGACAACCTTGTTTACGGCCACCGGCAGGCAGTAAAATGGGGGCTGTTTATAGCAGGCTCAATGGCTGATGCCAAGTTGCTGGATCGAATATTTAAAGAGCATCCGATAGCTGCTGTCATGCATTTTGCAGCTTTTTGTTACGTAGGAGAGTCGGTTGAGGATCCCGGAAAATACTATCAAAATAATGTTGCGGCAACAATTACCTTACTTGAAGCAATGGTAGAGAATAATATTCACCACTTTATCTTTTCCTCCTCATGTGCCGTTTATGGCGAACCAGTAGAAATTCCTATAACGGAACAGCATCCGTACAGCCCAATTAATCCGTATGGCAGAAGTAAATTAATGGTTGAGCAGATTCTGGAAGATTTCAGAGCGGCATACGGGCTGGAGTATGTTGCTCTGCGTTATTTTAACGCTGCCGGTGCTGATCCGGAGGGTGAAATAGGAGAGGAGCACGATCCGGAGACTCATCTTATTCCGCTTGTGCTTAAAACCGCTTTAGGGCAGCGGGAAACAATAAACATTTTTGGAAATGACTATGCCACGAAAGATGGAACCTGCATCCGGGATTATATTCATATAGATGATTTGGCTCAGGCTCATCTCCTGGCCCTGGATAGACTGCTGAGCGGTTTGCCGGGAGGGCAATATAACCTTGGAAACGGCAATGGGTATTCGGTCAAAGAAGTTATCGAGGTTGCCCGGGATATTACAAGCAAACAAATTCCAGCAAAGATTGTGGAAAGACGGCCGGGTGATCCGGCGGTACTCATAGGTTCAAGCGAAAAGGCCTTTAAAGAACTTGGATGGAAACCACAATTTGCAGATCTCAACGCTATCGTCGCAACAGCCTGGCAGTGGCATAAAACCCATCCCAATGGTTTTGACACCTTCTGACTAGTTTTCGCTTTCTTTTCTATAGATAACCTTTCTGCCCTAACAACAGCAGGATTTCCTGGGCGGCCTCATCGGGCGTCAGATCGGTAGTGTCGATGCGCAATTCAGGGGATTTCGGAATTTCATAAGGATCATCCACACCGGTAAAATCTTTGATAAGTCCGGCCCGGGCTTTGGCGTACATCCCTTTGCGGTCTCTTTTTTCGCAAACTTCTATCGGAGTTGAGATGTGCAGTTCGAAAAACCCGCCGTAGTTTTCAATGGTTTTCCGAATTTCTTGACGGGTTTCATTGTAGGGCGCAATGGGGGCACAGATGGCAATGCCGCGGTTCTTGGTGATTTCACTGGCCACAAATCCGATACGGCGCACGTTGATATCCCGGTGCTCTTTGGAGAACTTCAGCAGGTTAGAAAGATGCTGCCGTACAATGTCGCCGTCCAGCAGAGTGACCGGGCGGTCCCCTATCTCCAGGAAACGAGCATATAGAACTTTGGCAATCGTCGACTTTCCGGCTCCTGAAAGGCCGGTCAGAAAAATGGTAAAGCCCTGCTGACGGGGGGATGGATATGCTTTGCGAAGCTCCGCCACCACTTCAGGGAAAGTGGCCCATTCCGGTATCCGCCGTCCGGCCCTGAGTCTATCCCGAATATCGGAACTCGAAAAAGAAATCGTCTGGGTCCCTGCGGGAACCTGGTCCGCGGGACGGTACTCATCTTCAAACGGCAAATAAACCAGCTCTTCGAAAGGAACAACGGTCACGTCGATTTCTTGACTGTATTCTTCGGCAAGTTTACGGGCCTCATCGCTCTTATAAAAGGGATTGCCGCCGGCATCAGGCTCCGGGCTGGCGTGGTTACTCCCCACAATGAAATGGGTGCATCCGTAATTCTTTGCAATAATCATATGTAGCAGTGCATCCCGGGGGCCGGCCAGCCGCATGGAAAGCGGCAACAGATTCAGCACAAAAGAATCCGGCGGATAATGGCGGGTCACTGCACGATAACACCTGACGCGCGTATAGTGGTCGAAATCGCCCGGTTTTGTCATTCCCACAATCGGAAGCAGCAGCAGGTTCGTTTTGGTCTGCCGCATAGCCCTGATCGTCATTTCAAAATGCAGTCGCTGGATAGGGTGGCGGGTCTGAAATCCAACTACCCTCTGCCATCCGAGTTTATCGTAAATATTCCGAACCTCCTGCGGGGACATGCGCAGCTGCTTAAAGTCAAAGTGCAGCGGCAGACTCAGCCCTTCCAGTTTGCCCCCGACGTAATGCTCACCTTCATTTTTAAACAGGTAACGAACCCCTTGATGCGCCCGATCGTTAGTCCCGTAAATCCGGGATGCCTCTTTCTGGTGATCCACCGGCCAGATGTCTTCAATATGCATAACTCCCAGCAGAAACCCTTCAGGATCCCTTAAAGTGGCCGACTGGCCGACCTCAAGGGGCCTTGCCTGGATATCGGGGAGGCCGAGGCAAACCGGCAGGGGCCATAAAACTCCGCTTTGCAGCCGCATGCGATCCAGTACCGATTCATAATCAGAGCGGGTCATGAACCCCTCCAGCGGCGAAAAGGCGCCGGTTGCAAGCATTTCAAAATCACACAGCTGGCGATCGTTCAAGGTAATATCCGGCAGGTTGAGGGAAATATCTTTTAGCAAAGCGCTTCGCTTTTGATCCACCAGCAAACTCACCAGCGAACCGCCGTGGGGCTCAACCAATGACGCCTTTTTCATGTTAAAATCCTCCCATAACTATCGATTTAATATTGCATGATAAAATAAAAAGGAAAAGATCATCGCGGTCTGAATATTAATTTCCACATCTCTTGGTCCTGTCGAAGAATGACATCATCTGTATTTATCCGTATCACAATATAGCTGCCGACCCTATCACCCTGGTGCACAATACTGTTGTTGATCACCGCCAGACGTTTTTCCGAATTTTCAGACCAGGAGATAGCCTGGAGCTTCATATTCGCATTATTTAGCATTTTGGCATTTAATGTCCCATCGGGTTTGGACAATTCCGAAATTATAGGAGTGGAAGCATCTGCAGCCGGCTGTGCATCTCGGTCAGGGGGGAAACTTGACAAGGATTTTGAAGTTTCTATTACAGCCTGCGGTTTTGCAGGCTGCCGCAATGAAACCGCAGAAGTTTTAACGGCTGGTCTCAGTGCTTTAGCCGGCTTGCTTGAACGTAAAACTTCGTTTGTTTTCTTTGCAGGCTGCGAGCTTGGCAAAATTTGGTTTTCCGTCCGCTTGATATTTCCCACTGGAGTTGATGATGAAGGAGTCTGTGCTTTGTTTTGCAGGGAAGGTGCCGGTATCACGGCGCCAGTCTGTTGTTTTTCGGGAAGTAGGGGTGCAGCGCTTTTTTCAAAATAATCAGCTTTAAAGACTATGGCTGCACTTACGGCAAATGCCAGCAGAACTGCGGCGGAAATAACATACCTTTGTCGATACGTTGTCAAGCTTTCTTTGAGGCGATCAAAAAAGGCTTCTTTTTCATCAATGTCTTTGAGCCAAGGTTGATCATATCCTGAAGATGGATATTCGTTTTCAAGTTTCTTGAGTGCTTTGAGAATGGAACTCAATTTTTATGTCCGCCCAGGTGTGGAAGTTTTAGTGATCTTTTTTGGTTGTACAAAGCGATTTTAGTCATGGGTCCCACAACCCCGTCAACCGGCAGGTCATACGCGGCCTGAAATTTGGTGATTGCTTTGCGGGTTTCTTCATCATATTCCGGGCTCAGTTCAATATCGCTGAATCCGATTTCCTTTAGCAGCAGTTTTAGGGTAATGATGGACTCTCCGGTAGCATCCCCGGGAATTGTACCGGTTAAAGCAAAGTAATTTTTCCAAGGAATATAGGCAATCCCCGACCAATGGGTCCTTAACTCATGCGGCGATGAGATGATCACATCATTGTCTCTCGTATTCTTAAGCGAAAGCTTTTCCCCTTCATTTTTAAACAAAACAAGATAGGCGGGAATCGTGCTTGCAGTCGTATGAAATTGCAAGATTGCCGGGAGATTCAATTTCAAAACCAGCTCAAGATCGCTTTCAACACGGTAAACGGCAAATCCGTTCTGTTTGGCCGCCAGTAGAAAAAATGAGAAATCATCCGCCGTATCTTCCAAATACAGGGTCGCATCAGCATTAACATCCCAAAGGTCCATGGCCGCCTTAAAGGCCTCTCCTCTGACAGCACGGTGTGATTCGATTTTAAGAAAATCCTTTAAACCGATCTCAGTATCGGCTCCATGCTCCAGGTTTCCGGAGCTAAGCTCCAGCATCTTCTTCTCTGCTTGTTCCACGTTTTCGAGGCCGAGCACCGGTTGCCTGTCCGACTCAGTTTCAACACGGTTGGCCGGCTGGGCGGCTTGGTGGAAAACAGCTTGCTGAGAGGCTTCTTTGACTTTAATACTTTGGACATTTTGGTTTTCTATACGCTTGGAACCGCCGATAATTCCGAAAGCATACAATGTAATCAGTAAAGCTGCAAAAAGCACGCAAGCGATTGCAGCCATCGTCTTTTTGCTGATATCCAAATCAAAGTGTTTGTCCCTATCGCGACCGCCGAGTTCTTTGACGGCGATAGCGGCAATTTTGCTGCTGATGTTTTTCTGGTCATGGCCGTAGGCGGTAAGGAGGGCGCGATCACAGGCAATGTTGATCAAACGGGGTATCCCGCGTGAATATCGGTAAACTCTCCGGACGGCTTCCCGAGAAAACATCGTTATCTGTTTTCCGGAAGCGATACTGAGGCGGTGTTTGATATAATCCTCAGTCTCTTTGTATGTCAGCGGCTGAAGGCGGCAGCTTAATGTTATGCGCTGGCTAAGCTGCCTGAGATCGTGAGAGCCGAGGAATGTAGCCAGTTCCGGCTGTCCTACCAGAACGATTTGTAAAAGCTTGCTCTGCGTGGTTTCAAGATTGGAAATCAGTCGAACTTGTTCCAGCACATCCCGGGTCAAGTTTTGGGCCTCATCAATGAGGAGGAGTACGTCTTTGCCTTGGGCCTTTTTTTCGATCAGAAAGTTGTTCAGAGCGTCCATAAGCTCTTTGGTGGTATTACCCGCTGAAGGGATTCCGAACTCAGCATTGATGGCTCTGATAAACTCTTGCGGATCAAGGACAGGGTTGAAGATAAAAGCTACTTCCGCGTTTCCGTCCAGATGTTCAAGAAATGCACGGCAAAGTGTGGTTTTGCCCGTGCCCACTTCTCCGGTCAGCTCCACGAAACCGTCCCCGGCACTGACGGCATAAACAAGATGCGCCATGGCTTCCTGGTGGCTTTTGCTCAGGAATAGATAGGCCGGATTTGGTACGAGCTTAAACGGTCTTTCTTTGAATCCGAAAAAATGATTGTACATTTTTCAAAGGTCTCAAACAATTAGATTCTGGGCGGTCATTTCCTCCGGTATATCCAGCCCGAGCAAGAACAGAACTGTAGGGGCGATGTCAGCAAGCTTGCCGCGCGGTAGAAGCGACTTTCCCTTTGAATCGCCGGCGATGTAAATCAACTCGACGGGATTGAGGGTATGGCTGGTTTTGTTCATGTGGGTCTGATAGTCGATCATTTGTTCGGAGTTGCCATGGTCAGCGGTTATGAGGATGTGCGCATCTAGTTCGAGCAGACGATCGACAATCTTCCCAACACATGCGTCCACAACTTCGATTGCTTTTTTAGCAGCCTCAATATCCCCTGTATGGCCAACCATGTCGCCGTTGGCATAGTTCACAACTATAAACCGGTATGGGTTGTCCCGGAGACGCTTGAGGAGTTCGTTGGTGACGTTATATGCCTCCATTTCGGGGTGGCTGGCAAAGGTGGCCGGATCGAAGCGACCGGGGACGTCGACCTGGTCCTCGTTCTCATATGGTGTTGTGGTCTTGCCGTTGAAAAAGCTGGTTACATGCCTGAATTTTTGTGTTTCGGCAATGCGCAGCTGCCGTAGGCCTGCCCTGGAAATGACCTCGCCGAGCAGGTTCTCCATGCCGCCGGCAGCATCCATTGCTTCCAGCATATATTCTGAAAACTCATCCCAGTAGCGCGTCAGTCCGACATAGGTCACGGTCGGTTTGGTTTTAAGTTTTCCGGGGTAATTTGGGCCGATAAACGCCATGGATAGCTGGATCGCGCGGTCCTGGCGGTAATTAGTGTGCAGAATACAGTCGCCGTCCCTGACACCCTCATAGTTGCTCAATACATGCGGGTAAATATATTCATCAAACATTTCCACGCCGTCCGGGGTTTTGTCATGCGTATACGACTTCCTAACCGCAGTCTCGTAATCAGGGATCTTGCGTCCCTGGCAAGCAACAATACAATCATAGGCGGTATCAGTAAGTCTCCAGTTGCGAGAGCGGTCCATACCATAATAACGGCCCATTAACGTACCGATGGTGCAGCCGCCGACTTTTTCCATCACCTGTTTTAACCTGGCAAGGTATTCCAGGCAGCTGCGCGGTGGTGTGTCGCGTCCGTCCAGAAAAGGGTGGATGATGATAGGGCCCGGTGGATATTCTTGCCGTGCCCGGCGCATAATTTTGAAAAGATGCTCTTGATGGGCATGTACACCTTCGTCCTGAAGAAGGCCTAAAAGGTGCAGACGGCTCTGTTTTTCCTTCCAATTGACTACAAGGTTTTGCCACTTCTCTGCCTTAAAAAGCTCGCCAGTGCGCATCCCGTCGTCAATGCGCTTGAGTTCCTGAATGACGATCCGCCCGGCGCCCATGTTGAGGTGCCCCACTTCGGACGAACCCTGATAGCCGTCCGGAAGTCCCACAGGTTCACCAGCACAATCCAAAAGCGTCCACGGATAACTGTCTTTGTAAAGGTCTATATTAGTGGTTTTGGCGGCGAGCACGGCGTTGCCCTCTTTAATTTCACTATACCCCCACCCGTCGCGAATTATTAAACATACAGGCCGCATGATTTTTCCTTTTATGGATGGAAACTAGTTCAGCATAGATGGTTTAATATATAGTCAATACGTTCCTCTACGGACAGCAGTGGAACGTGGACAACACTGTAACCCAGCATTTGATAGCTTTCTGTTAAGAGGCGATCCAGTCTGGCTGCGATCTTATCATCTTCCGAGCGCACCCGATCTTTTTCAAGTTTAAGTCTGTTAAAGGAAAAAATTTTTTTGTATTGGGTCAGTTTGCTCTTCTCTGTGGGATAATCCGGGCTTAATCCTTCCAAGATATAATACGCGATACTGTCAGGCACTCCCCGATCAAGAAAAACAAGCGCATCATCCGGAAGTGATTTTTCAATGGCAAGCTTTGTATCTATAATATGACGTTCAAACGATAATATATCGGCCTTGATTTGGGCGATATCTTTCCCCTTTTGCAATTCTTCATCGATAAATGCACGGGCAACTTCATGAACAACCCGGTACCCGAGTTGTTCAAGCCCGCCTATAACAGCGCTTTTGCCGGAACACGGCGCTCCGGTTATGACATACCAGTTGGTAGTGCGCATGAAGATACTTTTTGAAATAAAATCGTTTTACGATTTTATTACAGGAAAAAATTGTGGATTACCACCTTTAATTTTAAAACCTAAAAGGAAGGATTTTCAGTTTTAAGAAAAACGGTTCAGCCAAGGCTTTAATAAAAGGTAAAAGATGCGAAATATAGGTTTTCAATGGGCTTGTCTGTATGTTTATTTATTATTTTTAAATACGCCTTTCTGATGGCTGCAAAATCTCTCTGTTTAACCCATTCTTCCATCTTTCCTTGTTCAATCTGTACTAAAAAATCATCTTTTATCTGTTTCATTTATCGCTTCAGATCCCTGCGTTGTTCCATATTTTCGTACGGAATGGCCATTTCGAATTTTAATATATTGTGCCCGCCGATATTTGAGATAACCGTGCTTTTCACATAGCGGAGATATGCATTTTTCGTTTTGGTTTTTGTTGGATTCAATGATAATTTTGATATAACAATTTCTGTTTTATAGCGATTCAGAATTACTGCACCTAAAACCAGCAATCCGACGACGAGGATCGCTATAAAGCTCTTAAAATAAACATTGTTACCCACAACTTCCCTCCATTTCTTCAAATTTGAGTCTGATTTATGAATGGGGCAAAAAGGGGACGCTTTTCAAGGGCTTTGCGTCCCCACCTTTCGGTCGGTTTGCTCTTCAGCTAAACAAATAGATACTTATTTATTTTATCGGCGTTTTATTTACAAAATTTAGTTTTTTTTTAAATCAAGCTATGGGCGAACTGTTCGAATTTTTTAAAATCGAACTTATTTGCGATAACATCTTCTTTGATTATTTTTAAAGCTTTCAGCGGGTCCAGGGCACTTCTGTAAGGGCGGTCATCATTGGTCAAGGCTTCATAACAATCAATAATACCTATGATTTGAGCAAATTTCGGCAAATTACTTTTACCGTTGGGATAACCTTTGCCATCTGTCTTTTCATGGTGGTCTAAAGCGACAAACTTTATCCTCTTGTCGCTGAATTGACATTTATCCAGGATATTGAAACCAATAATGGTGTGCTTTTTCATCTCTTCGAATTCTTGGGCGGATAATTTTCGTGCAGCTTGGAGGATTTCAGGATTTATTTTGGTTTTGCCGACATCATGCAGCAGAGCCGCTAAACCGAACATTTTCATCTCTTGATGGCCAAATCCGACATTAGCGGCAAATCCCAGTGCAAACGCCATAACATTGATAGAATGCAAAACGGTGGTATAATCTTTGGAAGATACTTTCCACAAATTCTCTATGACTTGCGTCTCTTTGGAATAATCACTTATAAGAATGTCGATGGTATCTGAGACACCTTCAAGACTCCCGCTGCGAGGCTCGGCTAAGGTTTCTTCCATCATAGTCACCAGGGTCTCTTTAATTTGCTCTGGGCTGCCTGATTGGATGTTTTTTGTTAATTTCTTATTGAAGCCCTTTTGGGCTTCCTGAAGCCCTCTTAATTTGTCCTTTTGCAGAATATACAACTTATCAGGATGCCTGGCCTCGTTAAGACGCATATCACCGAGAGTCATACCCGCCGGCTTATAAAGAACGAAACCTTTATCCGCTTT
>NZ_JAZFTO010000022.1:0-6924 GCF_036446775.1 Candidatus Desulfatibia sp. | reverse complement strand
GCATCTCCTGGTCATCCAACTCATTTTTAAGATCACGGGTCATAAGTCTGCGTACGGCTTCGATCGGTGTAATATCTTCGTATAGAATATGGTAGACCTCGTGGGCAATGGGCATCTCTACACCCAGCTTGTTCGACAGATTGAAAACTGACTTGGCGGTTTTAACGCCCTCTGCAACCATACGCATTTCTGACAGAATCTCGGTTAATTGCATGCCTTGTCCTATCTTTTTGCCCACGGTGTGGTTCCTGCTTAAATCTCCGGTACAAGTCAGCACCAGATCTCCGACACCGGCGAGTCCTGCAAAAGTGTGCGGATTGGCGCCAAGCGCGATGCCCAGTCGACGAATCTCTGCAAGGCCTCTGGTAATCAAGGCGGCCCTGGTATTTAATCCAAGCCCCAGGCCGTCAATGATGCCGGCGGCAATGGCGATTACATTCTTGACGGCACCGCCCAGTTCGACTCCGACAACGTCATCGCTGGTATAGACTCTAAAATAAGGCGTGGCAAAAACATGCTGGACATACCTGGCGACCTGCTCATCTTTTGATGCCACTGTGACGACGGTAGGAAATTTCTGGGCGACTTCCCGGGCAAAACTCGGGCCGGAGAGAGTTGCAATAGAGCTTTCCGGAATTACAGAAAGGACCTCTTTAAGCACAGCGGACATGGTCAGATGAGTCTCGTTCTCAATCCCTTTGGAGGCCGACACTACGATCGTCTCCTCAGAGAGATGAGCTGACATTTTCTGCACTGTTTCCCGCATGACATGTGATGGGACGGCAATCAGTACAAGTTCTTTCCCGGAAACCACCCGGGCCATATCATTGTAAGGCCGTAAATTGCTTGAAAGGGGGAAGTCCGGGAGAAAAACCTTGTTTTCGGCAAATGTCTCAATCTGTTCTTTTACTTCCTTTTCAAATACCCACAAATCTATTTTAAAACCTTTCAAGCCCAAAAGATTAGCCAGAGCGGTACCCCAACTGCCAGCTCCCACAACCCCGATTTTGATATCATTTATATTGATTCCATTTTTCATCCGAACATTTTCCTATCATCAGCTGATGGCATTTTCTTTTTCTGCAAGCCTGGCAACACCGGCAACCTTTTCGCCGGGCGTCATCCCGATTAGCTTTACACCCTGGGTATTGCGGCTGATCACTGAAATATCGCTGACAGCCATGCGTATAAGCTTACCACTGTCTGCCATCAGCATCAGGTCGTCATCATCATCAACAAGGAGACTGCCGACGACATGTCCGTTGCGCTCAGTAGTCTTAATCGTAATAACACCTTTACCGCCGCGTTTCCGCAGAGGGTATTCATCAATAGAAGTTCTCTTCCCGTATCCGTTTTCCGTGGCAGTGAACAGAGTCTGGCCATGGCTTAAAACCTCCATGCTCACTATTCGATCTTGCGTTGCAAGCTTTAAACCCCGCACTCCTCTGGCAGTGCGGCCGGTCGGACGCACACCAGACTCGTGAAAACGTATTGATTGGCCCATGGCGGAGCCTAAAAAGACATTCCAGGTGCCGTCGGTAATTCTAGCCGCAATCAATTCGTCGCCGGGGATAAGGCTTAAAGCAATAATACCTCCTGCTCTGGGCCTGCTGAACGCCATAAGATCCGTCTTTTTAACCAGCCCGCTGCGGGTGGCCATAATAATGTGATAACCTGGCTCAAACGACGCCACTGCCAGCACCGTGGTAAGGTTTTCATCCTTATCAAAGTTTAAAAGGTTAACGATGGCTTTACCACGGCTCTGACGGCCGGCCGGCGGGATTTCATACACCTTACACCAGTAAACCTTGCCCAGATTCGTGAAAAACAGGAAGGTGTGATGCGTGGAAGCCACAAAAAGATGGCTGACAAAATCTTCTTCCTTCACACCCATGGCGGTCTTACCCTTGCCGCCGCGGTGCTGGCTCCGGTAAATGGTAATCGGATTGCGTTTAATATAACCGGTATGGGAAATGGTAACGACCATGTCTTCTTCGGCAATCATATCCTCCATGGTAATTTCTTTAGTGCTTTCTGCGATCTCGGTGCGACGCCGGTCTCCGAATTCCTCCTGCAACTGGGAAAGCTCATCTTTGATAATATTTTTCACCAGTCGCTCACTTGCAAGAAGCTCTTTATACCGATTTATATCCTTGAGAACACGTTTATATTCTTCTAATATCTTTTCCTGTTCAAGGCCGGTCAGACGCTGCAAACGCATATCCAGGATGGCCTGCGCCTGGATCACGGTCAGAGCGTAAGTTGCGGTCAGCCGTGTTTTGGCTTCGTCCGGCGATTTTGATTTACGAATCGCGGCAACAACATCATCAAGATGTTCAAGAGCGATTTTCAACCCTTCCAGAAGATGGGCCCGCGCTTCGGCTTTTCTCAGGTCATAGCGGGTCCGCCGGATGATGATCTCCTTGCGGTGAAGGATGAAATGTTCTAAAATCTCCTTTAAGTTCAAAAGCCGGGGCTGGTTGTTTACAATTGCAAGAAATATAATACCGAAGCTATTTTCCATCTGGGTATGTTTATAAAGCTGGTTGATGATTACTCCGGCGATCTGTTCTTTTTTTAGACCCAGCGCTATGCGCATCCCTTCTCTGTCGGATTCGTCTCTTACATATCTTACGCCCTCGATTTGTTTGTTTCTAATGAGGCTTGCTATCTTTTCGATAAGCTTGGCCTTGTTGACCTGATAGGGAAGCTCCGTAATAATAATCGTCTCTCTTGCGGTTTTTTTATCTTTTTCAATAACGGACTTGGCCCGTATCCGGATAATTCCGCGGCCGCTTTTGTATGCTTCGTAAATCCCTTTGGTCCCGTAGATGATACCGCCGGTCGGAAAGTCAGGCCCCGGTATGTAGCGAAGAAGATCCTGCCAGGTAAGCTCGGGGTTGTCTATGACGGCTTTGGTGGCCGCAATCACTTCTGAGAGGTTGTGCGGCGGGATGTTGGTTGCCATACCAACTGCTATGCCCGAAGAACCGTTTACCAAAAGGTTGGGTACTTTAGCCGGGAGTACTGTAGGCTCTGTTATGGATTCATCATAATTAGCTGCAAAACCGACGGTCTCCTTGTCCAAATCCTCCAGCATCTGATGAGCAAGAGGCATCATTCTGATCTCGGTATAACGCATGGCGGCCGGCGGATCACCGTCTACGGAACCAAAATTACCCTGGCCGTCCACAAGGGGATATCTTAACGAGAAGTCCTGAGCCATGCGCACAATGGTATCATAAACTGCGGTGTCACCGTGGGGATGGTACTTTCCGATAACATCCCCGACAATGCGGGCAGATTTCTTATACGGCTTGTTCCACTCGTTTTTTAGTTCGCGCATTGCAAACAACACGCGCCGATGGACCGGTTTAAGGCCGTCTCGCACTTCCGGCAGGGCTCTGCCGACGATCACACTCATGGCATAGTCGAGATACGACTTTTTCATCTCACTTTCGATGCTGATCTCAGGCATCTTTTCGGCAGTTTTCATATTAACACCTATAAAATCGCACAGCGATTTTATTTGCAATTTTTAGCGGGTTCAACCAGTTCCCGGTAACTTGCGTAATAGATTTCCGTTAAAGTCAAAAAAGCGGTTATCACCAGGGGTCCGTAAATAATTCCTATAATCCCAAACATTTTCAATCCCCCAATTATGGAAAAAAAAACAAGCAGCGTATGCATTTTAACCTGCTGCCCCACCAGTCTGGGTTTCAAGAGGTTATCTACGCTAACGGTAAGAATGATATAGAAAACGACAAAAATTATACCCACCGCGATCCGTCCTTTCAATAAAAGAAAAGCAGCCGTTGGAATAAAGACGATGCCGACCCCGATAATGGGGAGAAACGCCAGCAGGCTCATGATGACACCCCACATAAATGCTGATTTAAAGCCGAACATCCAAAAAATAGTACCGCCCGCCGAACCTTGAATCAACCCGCAGACACCATTCCCGACAATAACTGCGCCTGCCATATTCTTAAACTTTTGGATCAGTTTTTCGTCCTGTTCATCAGGCAGTGGAGAAAGACCAATAATAAACGCCATCAACCGATCCCCATCAATGAACAGATAGTAGATAACCAGGAGCATAAAAAAGAAATACACAATAAATTTGAGCGCGTTCGAGGCAATCGAACTGGCTTGCTGATAAAGAAAAAGGCCGACAACTTTACCCAGTTCCGAAAGCGCTTGATTGAGATGGTCAGCGCTAATAGTCAAGTCGAAATTTGCAAGCAAATAGTTTACTTTTTCAAGGACCGTGCTGTTTTCAAAAAGGCTTCGGAACTGATCGCTGATAGCGGCGCTCTTGCCCATCTGATACAGGCCGAACGCCTCTTTCGACAAGAGACCCACAAAAAGAAGCGTTGGCAGAAACAGGATAATGAATACCAGCGTACATGTCAAAAGTGAGGAGAAGTTCGAACTCATTTTCCGGTTGAAGAAGGTATAAACAGGCTTGAAAAGACTGGTCACAACTGCACCCATAACAATTACAGATAGAAAGGGCCAAAGCAATCTGCCGAGCATAAACGCAGAAGCAAGGAAAAGGGCCAGAAAAAACCACAGAATAATATCGCGATAAGCTCTATCTTGCATTGTGCCTCCAACTTAAGTGACAGGACTAACGTCGAGATAGGTATCGTAAAGAGCTGAATGACATGACCTGCGCTTTATCTGCTGACTAATGCGCCGGCCACCAATATAAGAAGGGTTTCATAAATAAAAACCGAGGCATAATTTCCAAAAAGACCATAAATGATGCCGCCGCCGATAATGGCCGGCACGGCACACACTACCAAAGTACCCAACCTTCTACCGGTATCCATACTTTACAAATCTCCTGCAATTTAATTGGTTGCTTCAAAAAGTCTCGAATTTATTGTTTCTTTTAAGTTTGCGACACTCCCGCCAAAATGCTCTAATATCGCACAAAACGCAAACATCTTGTAACAATAACAGCTAACCAAGTAAAGAAAAAACTGCTGCATATTTATTGATAATATTTTCATAATATGCCAGATATTTAAATATACTCCTAAACTGATCGGTTCTAGGTTCAGGGTTCTAGGTTCAAAGGTTATAACATCTTGACATTACTTAACGTTACAACTCAATGTCAGGATTGGTTTCTTGCACCCATTGGGTAAGAATTGCTTGCCGCCTCTATTGAGGCGTAACTCTTTTGAATTGAGCCTGTCAGGGCTCATCAACCCGGAACCCCTGGCCCAGACCTGCTTTCAAGAAGCTGGCTCCAAGGCATATATTTTAATAGCAGAGGGTTGATCTCCTTGATAACGATCGTCGCGCCAGGGCGGGCTTGAACGCTGAACCTCTCAACCTAGGATGATATAACAGTTCAGCCACTAGGGCACAATGGCACAAGTCGAGAACGCTTCAAATCCAGAACGCCAATGGTGACAAAGATGTGTCTGCTCCTCATATCTTATGACATGCATCCGGTCTATCGAATCGTACTGGCGGCAAACCGGGACGAATATTATGACCGCCCTACGGCACCGCTGGCTTTCTGGAAAGACATGCCGCAAATTTTAGCCGGACGGGACCTTAAACGCAATGGAGTATGGCTCGGCGTAACGCGCACCGGGCGCATTGCAGCCATCACCAATTACCGCGAACCTGCCCTGCGATATGAGAATGCGCCTTCCCGGGGTCATCTTGTCAGCAACTTTTTGCAAGGATTAGAATCACCGGAAAACTACCTGAATCATATCAAATCTTCCGGACACCGCTACAATGGATTCAACCTCATCGTTGGTGACGGGTCGGGCTTATTCTATTATTCCAACATGGGAAACAGCATTCAAAAGTTAAAACCCGGTCTTTTCGGCCTGTGTAATCACCTGCTTGACACTCCCTGGCCAAAGGTTGAAAAAGGAAAGGCTGCTTTTGAAACTCTGCTTGACAGTAAACAAACAATTGATATTGAAGATGTTTTTAGCATGCTCAATGACCGGTCTTATCCCCCCGATGACATGTTGCCGGACACCGGGGTCGACCTTAGTTGGGAACGCGTGCTTTCTCCATTATTTATCTTAAGCCCGGATTACGGAACGCGTTCGTCATCCGTTGTTTTTATAGAAAGGACCGCAAAGCTTACTTTTGCCGAGCGGACATTTGATCCGCCGCATGCAAAATCCTCAGAGGAAATAACCCGTACATTCAGCTTATTAATCTCAAAATGAAAAATATTTTGGACAGGATTACAGGATTGACTTGATATTAAAAAAACAGGAAAGTACAGTTCCTGTACATTATAAATCAGTATCCTGTAACTACCCTTTCATTTCAAAGCCGCATAAAAAAATATAATTTAAACAGGAAAAAAAATGATCTTGTTTATCCTGTTATCCTGTCTAAGAAATTCAATGGTTTTGGGAGAGAAGAATATCTGCACCCGTCCGATTTAACCTGTGCGAAATCCGGAATAAGGCAAAAAAATGTTTACAAAACATATCTGATCTTATATACGGTATTCGTCATAAATCAAAATTGAAACTCCCGGCAGCTGCGCTATAGTTGGACAGGGAATATTGCTACGGCAGTTCAAAGAGGTTTTCTATGGGAAAAAACAGTTTGCTTAAATCGACGTCCAAAAAGAAAAAAAGTGCATCCAAGAAAAAAGATGAGGAAATGACGGCCAAAACCAAAAAGGCTGTATCAAAAACCACGAAAGCGGCGAAAAAAGCCAAAGCTGTTCCAAAAGCCAAAAAGAAACCTGCCGTTCGTGCTGAAAAGGTCGCTGCTGAAAAAGCCGCTGCTGAAAAGGTCGCTGCTGAAAAGGTCGCTGCTGAAAAAGCCGCTGCTGAAAAGGTCGCTGCTGAAAAGGTCGCTGCTGAAAAAGCCGACGCTGAAAAGGTCGCCGCTGAAAAAGCCGCCGCTGAAAAGGCTGCC
>NZ_JAZFTO010000021.1:0-13564 GCF_036446775.1 Candidatus Desulfatibia sp. | reverse complement strand
GGCTTTGTCGCCGGAACAATTCGCCGGACAAAAAACCATCCCGGCGTTGAGTTGGGGTGCGGTTACCATACCCGGCGCGGTAGACACCTGGTCAAAGCTATCGGAGCGCTTTGGGAGAGTTCCCTTTGCTGAATTATTCGAGCCTGCAATTCTTTATGCTGAAAAAGGTTTTATAGTGTCGCCAAAGATTGCCGCAGCATGGTCCCTTGCTCAGCAACTCTACCAGGACTTTGCAGACTTTGCAGAGGTGTTTTTGCCCGGCGGTCAAGCACCTGTTGCGGGTCAACTATTCAGCTGTCCGCAGCAAGCCCGAACGCTTGAAAAGATCGCCGCAACCAAAGGCGAATCTTTTTATCGAGGGGAACTCGCCGAGCGCATAGCGGCCCATGCCAAGTCCACCGGCGGAGTCTTGACCGTAGATGACCTGGCAGAGCATGAATCCGAATGGGTGGACACCATCTCCCAAGAATATCACGGAATCCACCTGCACGAAATCCCGCCCAACGGGCAGGGGCTGGCGGCGCTGATTGCTTTAGGAATACTGCGACATCTGGATATCAGGAATTATCCTATGGATTCCGCAGAGAGCATTCATTTGCAGGTTGAGGCAATGAAAATCGCCTTTGCCGAGGCCCATCGTCATATTGCCGACCCGGCCAGCATGGTGGTAGATCCACAAGCCCTGCTTGACGAAGCCTTTCTGGCCCAACGAGCGCGGGAAATCCGCATGGAACGAGCCCTGTTCCCCCGTTCGTCTTTTCCGGTTACCGGGGGCACAGTTTATTTGACCGCGGCCGACGACCAGGGCATGATGGTCTCCTTTATTCAATCCCCCTACATGAGTTTCGGATCCGGGATCGTTGTACCGCAAACGGGGATCTGCCTTCAAAGTCGCGCAAGCGGTTTCACGCTCGAAGAGGGACATCCAAACCAAGTTGCCGGTGGTAAACGTCCTTATCACACGATCATCCCGGGTTTTGTCACCCGAAACAATCATGCGCTGATGAGTTTCGGCGTAATGGGAGCCCACATGCAGCCCCAGGGCCATGTTCAAATGATCATCCGCATCTTTGACTACGGGCTAAATCCTCAGGCCGCGTCGGACGCCCCGCGCTGGCATGTTTTTGAAGATTTTCGCCTGGCACTTGAGCCGGGGCTTGACCCTGGCGTGATTGAGGGCCTGACAAAGCGCGGCCACACCATAGAGGATGATGTCCCCCCATATCTATTTGGTGGAGCCCAACTGATCTTTAAGACTGAGGATGGATATTGCGCTGCCTCTGATCATCGCAAAGATGGACAGGCCGTTGGGTATTAGGAAAGGTTTACGAACAAGCTGTAAATTAAATTCCAAATAACAAAATACAAATAACAAATAAATTCCAATGACCGAAAAAACAAATAACAAACAAAAGAATAAAAAAAATAGTTTTAGCCCTTGTTTGGAATTTGAGACTTGGAATTTGTGATTTTAGACACAAAACTCCAAGCCAGAGCCAGATATCTCTGACCTGGCTCTCCGAGGCGTAGGCTCTACCCTCCGGCCTGTAAGCCCTACGGGCTGGAAGCGGAGCCGGAGGCCCAGAGGACCAGGTTTTTCAGGACTAAATAAAATGGGGAGTAATTTGCCTATGCCAAGGAAGATTGATTATGTCCTCCTGATTTCCCTGCTGTCACTTTGCACCTTTGCCACACTCTTTATCTTCCGGACAATAGATGACAATAGCCTAACAAGGTGGCCGTGGACATTTGCTAACACGGATATAACTTTGATTTTTCCTTTATTTATTCTCGGCCTTATCCTGGCGTATATAATTTCTAAGGTTTCTTTGCCTGAGCGCATCCGTGTACCTTTTCTTTTTCTTTCCTCTTTTTTTATCTCAGCGCTTTTCTGGAGAGAGCCTGAGGTCATCGTGGACGTCTCAAGGTATTTCACTCAAGCCAAACATCTCGAAATGTACGGAATCGAATACTTTTTCAAAGAATGGGGCCAGGATATTTCAGCCTGGACCGATTTGCCTCTCATCCCTTTCCTTTACGGCCTAATATTTAAATTTTTCGGAGAATCCAGAATCTATATACAGATTGCCACCACTACTTTCTTTTCCGCAACAATAACACTTACCTATATGATAGGAAAAACGCTCTGGGACCAAGATATAGGATTTTTTGCCGGAGCGCTCCTGCTCGGGATCCCGTATCTATTTACACAGGTGCCGATTATGCTTGTTGACGTTCCGACCATGTTTTTCTTTACGCTTTCAATCTACACTTTTATTAAGGCCCTGGACCGGGGCGGCGTAAAAATGTTGGCCTTTTCATCAGTAACCCTGTTGCTTGCCTTCTTTTCCAAATATTCCACCTGGCTGATGCTTTCGGTTTTAGTCGTCATACTCCTGGTTTATCTGAAAAAAGACTCCAAGAAAGTTCTTTGCAGAGGGGTTATAATCACCTTAATCTCAGGAGTTCTTATAGTTGCCGCGATTTTAGCCAAATATGATGTTATCTCAGAACAGATCGTACTTTTGTTTAACTATCAAAGACCTGGGCTAAGACGATGGGGAGAGAGCTTTACCTCAACCTTCTTTTTTCAGATACACCCCTTTATCACACTTGCTGCATTGTATTCCATGTATGTCGCCTTCAGGAAAAAAGATTTGAAATATACGATTATAAGTTGGATGTTGTTCCTGGTAATTATAATGCAGATCAAACGGATACGTTATATCATCCCGGTGTTTCCAATGCTGGCATTAATGGCTTCATACGGATTACAAGTGATCAAAATAAAAGAGCTTAAAAAATTCATTGTCGCAGGCATTGTGATCTCTTCGCTTGTAGTAGTTTTCCGTGCATATCTTCCATTTGTTCAGAGCATAAGCACCGTGAACCTGAAGAATGCAGGAGAGTTCTTAAACAGTCTTGAGGTGGAAAATGTGGAAGTTTTTACCCTGCCCCAAATACATTCTATAATCAACCCGGCCGTCTCGGTACCTATCCTTGACCTTTTTACTCAGAAAAGGGTTATCTATCATTATGACTTAAGTCACTTTCCTCCCCAGGAGCAGATTGAAAAATCATCACTAAAATTCACCTGGGAATATAAAAATCCGAAATACTATACCGCCGGAAACCATCGTTCGGAACGGAATACGGCTGTGGCTATCATTTTAAGCGATATAAACCAGACCCTGCCAAAGCATGTTGAGCAGAAGATAAAAGGCTACAACATATCCAAAGTATTCAAAACTTCCGAGGGCGTGTTTCGGTACAAAGCTATAGTAGCGGTATATCAGCCCATGGAGGGCCACGGAGAAAAATAGTGCGATTATATAATTTTCCTGATATGGTGTTAGAATAATAGGAGGAACCCTTTATGGCATTTTTAAAAAAGAAGACGCTTACAGGTCTTGCCCGTACTTGCGGGTGAGCAGCAAAAATTAGTCCGACGGTTCTGTCGGACGCGCTTTCAGGTTTAAGTCCGCCTTCGGATTCAAATCTTTTAGTCGGTATCGAGACCTCCGATGATGCTGCCGTTTACCGGCTCACAGACGAAATCGCCATGATTAATACCATCGATTTCATTACCCCGCCGGTGGATGATCCCTATTGGTTCGGGCAAATAGCCGCGGCAAACTCGATCTCGGATATCTATGCGATGGGCGGCCGCCCTTTGACCGCATTAAACGTCGTGATGTTTCCTGCAAAGCACCTGGACATTGGGATACTCAAAGAAATCCTCCGCGGCGGCAACGACAAGGTGGTGGAGGCTGGAGCCTGTCTCGGCGGCGGTCATACCGTCGATGACGAGGAGCCTAAGTACGGCCTCTGCGTAAACGGCATAGTACACCCTGAGCAGATAGTCACCAACGCCGGCTCACGGGCCGGGGATGCCCTGATTCTAACGAAACCGCTCGGCAGCGGAGTTTTGTTTAATGCTGTTCGTTCCGGCAAGTTTCCGTACGGAGACCTTGAACGTGATGTGCTCCCTTCCGTGGCAGGGCTTAACGATGTTGCCATGGAAACCGCTCGTGGATTTAATATTAATGCGTGCACGGATATTACCGGTTTCGGGATAGCCGGCCATCTGCTTGAGCTTGCCCTCGGCAGCAGCTTAAAGGTCCGATTGAATTATTCGGATTTGCCGCTCTATCCCGGGGTGCTTGATATGTACCGGAAGGGCGAGACAACCGGAAGCAACCAAGCGAACCGTCGTATGACCCAGGAATATATGGAGATTCAAGCTTCTCTTTCCAATATTGACGAGGAAGTGCTCTACGATCCCCAGACCTCTGGGGGACTTTTGCTCTCGGTTCCAGATACTCACGCCAAAGATCTCTTAGCCGCGCTTTCTACCGCCGGGGTAAAATCGGCAGTTTGTGTGGGTGAAATCGTGGAAGGCTCTCCGGGAGTAGTGGTGACTTAGGCCTATGGGAATTTACATCCTAATCGGCGGATTTGGTCTTTTTTACCGGGTTCTTATCCGGACTGCCGGGCATCGGCGGTGGGATTGTCATGGCCCCGCTGCTTCTTTACATACCGCCGCTCTTCGGATTTGAGCCATTACCGATGAGGATAGTGGCTGGGCTGACAATAGTCCAAGGGCTCCCGGGGGGGGGTTGGTTGGCCAAGGCGGATCGTTCATCCTCATACCGCTCATGACTTCATTCGTTCAGATCCCGACTAGAATTGCCATTGGCAGCAACCTGGCGATCGTTTTGCTCTCATCTATGGCAGGGTTTATCGGTAAGGCGACCACGGGCCAGATCACTTGGCTGATGACCATTCCTATTGCGCTGACCGTGATACCGGCGGCGCGTCCGGGAAGCCATGTAAGCCGGAAGACGCCGGTTTATAGACTGAGACAGGCGCTGGCGGTTCTGATTGCTGCCGCGGCGATCAGGATATGGGTCTCGGTATTATTGATCTAGGTTCCAGCCTGTCAAAAGCCTAATAACAGTTCCTCAAGAAATTAACCGCCTCTGACCGGTATTGAAACCCTGACACAAGGTCATCAGCGGATTGAGCAGCATGCTCCCCGCATTGCGTGCCTCTAAATTTAAACCTAATGAAATCATTAAAGATACTTGAGAATTAAAAAAATTGTGTTTAGTGAGAAAAGTTTATGTTGACTTTGTTGGTCAACTTTGTTAACAAAACAATAAATTAACGATATAAGCCAAGGGCTTGAAAAACTATGACTAATTTTACTGAAGAACAGCTCGAGCGCTACAGCAGACAGATCCTTCTCAAAGATGTTGGAGTGAAGGGACAGGTCAAAATCATGAACGGCAAGGTTCTGATTATCGGTATCGGCGGACTTGGTTCTCCGGCAGCTTTGTATCTGACAGCAGCAGGCGTAGGGACCATCGGCATTGCTGATTCAGATACTGTGGAGCTTTCCAATTTGCAAAGACAGGTGATTCATTTTACCAAGGACCTTAACACCTCAAAAGTGGCATCGGCCGCCGAAAAGATGCAGGCGCTCAACCCTGATGTAGCGGTCAAGACCCATAACGTTTTTATCAACGCCGACAATATCCGGCAAATTATTCAAGGGTATGATTTTGTGATTGACGGCACCGATAGCTTTGCCGCCAAATTTTTAATCAACGACGCCTGTGTGCTGGAAGGCATCCCCTATTCCCACGGCGGCGTCGTGCAGTTCCACGGCCAGGCCATGACAGTCGTACCCGCAAAATCTGCCTGTCTGCGCTGTGTGCTTGAAGAACCGCCTTCCGCGAATGCCGTACCGACATGTGCTCAAGCCGGAATTCTCGGTGCCATTGCCGGTATGCTGGGAACCATTCAAACCGCCGAGGCTTTGAAGTTTCTGACCGGCAAGGGCACATTGCTGACCAATGCAATGCTGTTTTTTGATATCTTTAAGATGGAATTTGTCAAACATAAACTGGAAAAAAATAAAAAGTGTGCCCTTTGCGGAGAGCAGCCCACGATCCATGAACTTGTGGATGAACAGCAGGACGTCTGTGAGGTGGACACAACCCAGCCCGGACAAACCGAAACCAAAAATTATTAGCCACAAAGGCACAAAGACACAAAGAATATATTTATTATTCTTTCTGCGTGCCTTGGTGTCTTAGTGGCAATGAAAAAAAATGCCATAAAATACACAAAAAAGGGAAATATGTTGAAAATAGCTGCAAATGTAATTTCAGGCATTATATCCCATGCCAAAAAGGAAGCGCCTTTGGAAGCCTGCGGCTATCTTGCTGCCAGAGAAGGTGTTATCGTGCAGCAATACAAAATGAAAAATATGGATGCCTCGGAAATACATTACTCCCTTGACCCTGAAGAGCAGTTTGAGGCGCTAAAGGATATGCGGGCAAAAGGGTTCGAACTGGCAGCGGTATATCACAGCCATCCGGCCACTGTAGCCCGCCCTTCCAAAGAAGACATCCGGCTGGCCTATGACCCGGATTTAAGCTATATAATCGTTTCTCTGGCCAACGGCTCGGAGACGCTCAAATCTTTTAAAATACGTAACAAACAGGTCGAGCCTCAAAAGATAGAAATTGTTCACAAACCACCGCAGTATACGAAAATTTAAGGACCAGCCTGTTTCAGAGGATCTAATAAATGAAATTCCGGCAGCGGCTATGAACGCACTGTCCGCAGGCAATCAGCAACCATATCCACCTCAGGTAGACTGTAAAAAGCTTCAATCGGGGGAACAATCGATCTGACACTCTTTTTCTTATTAGGTGCCGGTATCTATGTCGGCTGGAATATCGGTGCGAACGATACTGCAAATTGCATTGGTCCCACTGTAGGGTGCGGATTACTGACATTCAGAAAAGCTGTTATTTTAGTCGCAATCTTTGTCGTATTAGGAGGGATGCTCCAAGGGCACCAGGTCATGAAAACTATTAGCACAGGCATTGTAAAAACAGAACTCAACTACGTGGGGATTATGGTGGCACTTATCTGTTCAGGATTTTTTATTACCATAGCCACTTTCTTTAGGATTCCTGCTTCTACTTCCCAGGCAATCGTCGGCGGAGTCACTGGTGTTGGTCTTGCTGTTGGTGCAGATATAAATTATTCAAAGCTAATCACAATTGCTGGAAGCTGGGTTATATGCCCTCTCCTGACGATGGCACTATCATTTATTTTATCCCGCTTGATCGGTTTTGTCTTAAGAAGAATCAGAATAGGCGCCATGCTTATTCAGAACGCACTGGGATGGCTTGCAATAATGTCGAGTTGTTATGTGGCTTACTCCCTTGGAGCTAATCACGCCGGAATTGCGGTTGGACCGATTGCCAATCTGAGAATTATGCACCCCACAATACTTCTCGGCATCGGAGGCGTTGCGATTGCCGTTGGAGCTGTTACATATGGGAAAAAGGTCACGGATACAGTCGGCAAAGGCATAGCTCCACTTGATATTCCAGGATCTTTTGCAGCACAGATTTCTTCAGCTTTTGGAATTCACCTTTTTTCAATATTCGGAATCCCGATTTCCACATCTTCCGCTATTGTGGGTGCTGTTGTAGGAGTAGGCCTGACAAAAGGGGCAAAATCTATCAGCCAAAAAACTATACGGACCATTCTTATTGGATGGGTTTTAACCCCGTGTCTGGCTGCGGGATCCTCTTTTCTGCTATATAAACTAATGATTAGATTATAGGGGGTATAATGATAATTTTTAAAAAGGAAAAAGAAGTTATTGATCTTATCGCAAAACATGCAGATAAAATGGAGGAATGTCTGTCAACAGCCATAAAAACGCTTCAGGCCTACCTCGAAGACGACATCGATGAGGCTAAACAATTGGCCCGTGAGACCGACAAAATTGAAACAGAAGCTGACTTAATCCGTCATGAAATACGTAGCAAATTATACTACGGTGCTTATATGCCTTTACTGCGTGAGGATATCTATAAACTAGTAGAAAGCTTTGATAGCGTTGCCAACGCAGCTGAAAAATGCTGCGATTTCTTTTTAAACCAGCGCCCTGCTATCCCTAACTTTTTAAAACCCGACTATGTTGAAGTAATTGAGGAATCGCTTGGTGTTAGTGCGACCCTCAAGCACTCTCTAATTTGCTACCTTGAGGGGAGATGCCCGATTGAGGTCGCGCGCCAGCATTCAAGAGAAATAGGCCTTTTAGAATCAAAAGTGGACAAATTGGAATGGGATATCACCAAGAAAATCTTCTCATCAGATTTAGACTTCAGCCTCAAAATCCATTTAAGGCTCTGTTTGGATACGATTGTCGATGTTTCGGATCTGGCTGAGGACGCTGCTGATCGGCTGGAACTTGTTACTTTGAAATCAATAGTTTAACAGTTATCAAATTATTGATGCACGCGCTAATCTTAAAACATATCGCATACCAAATTCAGGATACTGACCAATTGGAGGGTTTGCTGGGGCACTGAAATCACTTTACAAAAATAATTGCAGTTCTGACCCCCCCATGCTATTTCTAAATGCATCTGCCAAATATCATTTGAAGATTGCATTAAAAATTTAGTTTCCATCCATAAATGGTTATTTTCCCGATGAGCGGCGTTCTCTCTCCGAGGCGTAGGCTCTACCCTCCGGCCTGTAAGCCCTACGGGCTGGAAGCGGAGCCGGAGGCCGCGGGTTTTGTCCCGCGACGTACTTAAAGTACGCCTTCCTGTCCCGCTTTGCGGGGGGGGGGGCGAAAACCCTAAGGTGTTGAGGAGCAGGGGAATTTTTTCCATAATGCTATGTGAATTACCCATTGAGCGGGCTTAATGCGAAAGCTCCCCGACCCCTGAACTTATTACGATCTTGATTATGGGCACTGGTATACGTGTATTTTTTGTTAATGAAGATGAGACTTTAAAGCGTATTCCCCTGACACGCTACGAACGGCTGCTCGGGGCTGACCCTGAAGTGCGCTTTCAAGAATATGCCGGTAAAAGGGTGCGATATGCCCTGGCAATTCTGGAATTTGCCAATCGCAAGCCTGTAGAAATAGTTTCTGTTCAATATTCCATCCTTTCTTTCGATCCAGCCGGTCGCATTGATGCCGGGGAGTTGGAAAAAGAAATGAAGCTTGGGTTTAAAATGCTGCAGCCCTTGATGACAGATTTTGATTTTCCCAATGTTATCAATGCCGAAGACCGTTTTGCCATGAAAAGTTTCCATGACAGGTACACTTGGACACCAAGTTCTGAAATTGAAAAGGCAATCGTCAATGCTATCTTCGGCAAAAATAAAATTTGAAAAAGGAAGGTCATTGAAATGAGTATCGATATAACCGTAAAAATAGGCGGTGAAGCCGGCCAGGGGATACAGACCGTGGGACACCTGCTGGCGCTGGTAGGCCAGGAAGCCGGTCTGTATATAATGGCCATTAATGATTTTGAGTCCCGGATAAGGGGCGGACACAGTTTTTTTCAGATTCGTATCTCCAGCAAACCTGTACAGGCGCCGCACCACAAGGTTCATCTGCTGGTGGCATTAAACCGGGAGACGTATGATTTGCATAAGGGGCAATTAGATTCCGGCGGCCTGGTTATCATGGACGAAAGTGACGGGTCCGGGGAAGGTGACCTCATTGCGCTTCCTTTTAGCGAACTTGCCAAAAAAGCCGGTGGCATGCTTTTCGCCAATACGGTTGCCGCCGGAGCCTGTCTGGCGCTTTTGGGAGTACCGTTTGAACTCTGCAAAACAGTGCTTTCCAAGCAGTTTGGTAAAAAGGGCGCTGATGTTTTAGAGAAAAATTATTATGCCGCCGAGCTGGGCTACCAGGCCGTTAAAGATGTCGCCTTCAAATGGTCGTTTGAGTGGAGGGCGGACCGGCCCAAAGGAGCGCTGATTGACGGTTCCAAAGCCATTGCCCTGGGCGCCCTTGCCGGCGACTGCCGCCTGGCGGCATTTTATCCCATGTCTCCGGCCACCGGAATTATGACCCACCTGAGTTCGCTTTCAGACCGTTTCCCACTGATTGTTGAACAAGTAGAAGATGAAATTGCCGCCGTGAATATGATTATCGGAGCCTCTTTTGCCGGGGTAAGGGCCATGACATCGACATCCGGAGGCGGTTTCTGTCTGATGACCGAAGGTCTGGGACTTGCCGGGATTACGGAAACTCCGATTGTAATCGTGAATGCCCAGCGCCCGGGGCCGGCAACGGGTCTGCCCACACGGACCGGCCAGGGAGATTTACATTTTGTCATTCGGGCTTCTCAGGATGAATTTCCGCGATTTGTTTTTGCCCCCGGCACGCCGGACGAAGCCTTTGAAGTTACCGCCAGAGCGTTGCATCTTGCAGAAAAGTACCAGGTCCCCGCAATTATTCTATCAGACCAGTATCTGGCTGATTCTATATTCATGGCCGGCCGGCCGTACGCCGCACCGCAAAATATCGAGCGGTTTATCGCTAAGGATGGTGATATTGAAAACCCGGAGCAGTATAAACGATTTGCATTCACGCCCGACGGGGTATCGCCGCGGGCGCTACCCTGTGCCGGTAAGCCCCTGGTAGTAATATCGAGTGACGAACACCGCGAAGACGGACATATCAGCGAAGAAATACCTGACAGGATCGGCATGGTGGACAAGCGCAACGCCAAAGTGCCCTTTATGATCAAAGAGATGAACCCTCCCAAAAAATATTACGGCGAGTCCGAGATACTTCTTGTGGGCTGGGGCTCCACCGAAGGGGCCGTAAAAGAGGCTGTTGACCGGCTGAGAGATGCCGGCGGCGATGTCGGCTGTTTGAATTTTTCAGATTTATGGCCCTTTCCCGCTGAAGCGGCTGCAAAAGCCCTCGGCAAGGCCAAGCAATTTTTAATGGTAGAACTGAATGCATCCGCCCAATTAGGTCAACTTTTAAGAGAGCAGACCGGACTTGTCTATTCCGGGGCAATATTAAAATATGACGGCCGGCCGTTTTACCCAAACGAAATCATTGACGGCGCCAAACAATATGTGAGGTGATATTATGGTCAGTATCAAAGATTATGAATCTTCGTATGAAAACCAATGGTGCCCGGGATGCGGTGATTTCGGGATTTTGGAGGCCATGAAGGACGCGCTGGTCAGTCTGGAAATTCTGCCGGAAAAGCTGTTGATCGTATCCGGTATCGGACAGGCCGCCAAAACGCCCCATTTTTTAAAATGCAATATGTTTCACACCCTGCACGGTCGCGCGCTGCCTTTTGCCACCGGCGCCAAGCTGGCCAATCACGATCTGAAAATACTGGTTAATTCCGGTGACGGGGACTGTTACGGCGAGGGCGGCAATCATTTTATGCATGCCATCCGGCGCAATGTAGATCTCACTCTGCTGGTACACAATAACAAAACCTACGGCTTGACCAAAGGCCAGGCGTCGCCTACTTCAGATTTCGGTATGGTCACACCGCTGCAGCCTCGTGGTGTTATTTCGGAACCATTTAACGGTCTTGCGGTGGCATTGTCCCTGGGTGCCGGATTTGTTGCCCGCGGCTTTTCAGGTGATGTG
This sequence comes from Candidatus Desulfatibia sp., assembly GCF_036446775.1. NCBI lineage: Bacteria > Pseudomonadati > Thermodesulfobacteriota > Desulfobacteria > Desulfobacterales > Candidatus Desulfatibia > Candidatus Desulfatibia sp. Next base: position 2,094 of record NZ_JAZFTO010000021.1, on the reverse strand, counting down.
AAGCATCTGAGCAGACTGATCCGGGAAGGGATGCAATTTAAAGGCTTCAGCCTGATCGACATCATGCAGCCGTGCGTCTCTTTCAACCGTATCAACACTTACAACTGGTATAAAAAGCGGGCCTATGACCTGTTTGAAGAAGATTACATGCCGGATGACTTCGAAAACGCCATGAAGCTTGCCCGCCAGTGGGGAGATAGAATACCCATCGGTATTTTATATCGCAAAGAAAAACAAATTTTTACAAAACACATCGATGTTTTAAACAAGGGGCCTTTGATCTCGCAACAGTACGATCCGGCAAGACTTCAGGCAGTACTGGATGCTTGATGCCGGGTCGGGGTTCAGGGTTCTGGGTTCTGGGTTCAGGGTTTGGAACAACGGATAAACCTTTTGCCAAACAGAGCGGCGTAGCCGCGTTCCATAAAATCGTAACACGATTTTATTAATAGGTTGAAAAATGAGTTTTAGAGAAGAAAAAGACACCATGGGAACGGTGCGTGTCCCTGAGGATGCTTATTTTGGTCCGCAGACACAGCGGGCGGTGGAAAACTTTCCCATTAGTGGTTTGACACTTCCAGCGGCGTTCATGCATGCACTTGCATTGATAAAGCAATGTGCCGCCCGGGTAAACTCAGAACTCGGACTTTTGGATGCGGACACCTCCAAGGCGATTAGTCAAGCCGCCCAGGAGGTGATGGATGGAAAATTTGATAACCAGTTCGTGGTGGATGTGTTTCAAACCGGATCAGGGACCTCGACAAATATGAACATGAACGAAGTCATCGCCTCCAGAGCCAACGAGATCATCACCGGCAAAAAAGGGGGGCAGAAACCGGTTCATCCCCATGATCATGTCAACCTGGGCCAGTCGAGCAACGATGTTATGCCATCGGCGATTCATATTGCCGCTTTAATATCCATCAAAAAAGACCTGATGCCTTCACTCGATTTACTGCACAAAGCGATTGCAAACAAAGCAGTCGAATTTGATCAGATCAAAAAAATAGGAAGAACTCATTTGCAGGATGCTGTGCCCATGACCCTCGGTGATGAGTTTTCAGGATACGCCCGGCAGATAGAGCTGGGCATCGAAAGGGTCAAGACAGTTGAGGAAAGGCTGGCCGAACTGGCACTGGGGGGCACGGCCGTCGGCACCGGCTTGAATACCCACCCGGAATTCAGCGCCAAAGCAGTCGCTCTGATTTCAAACTATAGCGATTTGACCTTTAAACCGGCCAAGAACCGTTTCGAAGCGCAGGCCGCCCGGGATGCGGCCGTAGAGACCAGCGGAGCTTTAAAAACCATCGCTGTCAGCCTGGTTAAAATTGCCAACGACGTTCGCTGGCTGGCTTCGGGACCTCACTGCGGGCTGGGAGAAATAAATATTCCCGCTCTGCAGCCCGGCTCTTCAATCATGCCCGGAAAAGTTAACCCGGTCATACCGGAAGCGGTAATCCAGGCGGCCGCTCAAGTCGCCGGCAACGACACCACCATTATGCTGGGAGGACAGGGGGGCAATTTTGAACTGAATGCCATGCTGCCGGTAATAGCTTATAATCTGTTGCAGTCGATTTCTCTGCTGGCGACAACATCAAAAGTTTTTGCCGAAAAATGTATCCGGGGCACAACTGCCAATCGTGAGGTATGTGAAGCATACATCGCAAAAAGTCTGGCCCTGGCAACGGGCCTGGTTCCGCATATCGGTTACGACCGCGCGGCCGCCATCGCCAAAAAGGCCCATGAAACCGGCAAGACCATCAGGGAAATTGCATCCCAGGAAGGTATCCTGTCCGAAGAGGCATTAAACAAGTTGCTGTAACTTAACACCCTAATTGAGCCAAAACTCGATTAGGCGTCTGTGGTCAGTTGTCCGTAGTCAGTGGTTTTACAGGTTCTTAGGGACTCTTTTTGTGAAAAAAATTGCAGTGATGGGGTGCTTCAGCCAAGTGTTGAAGATTATTAGGATTGAGCAGAAAACCGATGTACTAATGTCTTAGCGAAATTTTTGTAAAATAGAAGTTGAATTTCATTTGATGATTTATCCATTAATGTTGAGCTTATTTTAATCAGAATGCAGTCCGTTTCCGCCAG
>NZ_JAZFTO010000020.1:0-2330 GCF_036446775.1 Candidatus Desulfatibia sp. | reverse complement strand
GGCGATTCGGCACCTCACCGTGGCCGGGTCTGAATTTCCTGTCCTTTCCGGGTGTAGCGGAGACCGCGACCCCAATCCGTAGTTGTACTGATTCATGCCCTTCTGTCCCGGTGAGACGATAGTTGCCCACAGCAGGAGTAGGCGTTGCGACCGGGTGTAAGCGGACTGTTCCAAAGCTATAAACACGGCGGCGGACTGCAGCCGTTACTGGGCAGGACGGTACGGGATGTTCTCGACCAGGCCGTGGCGCACTGGCCGGACTGCGAAGCGTTGCTCGTGCCGCAGCAGAGAATCCGCTGGAGCTGGCACGAATTGCACAGACAGGCCCGGGAGCTGGCGGCGGGCCTGATACTCATCAATATCCATCCGGCCTACCGGCCGCCAGAACACGAATACCCACTTGACAAAGTCGGTTGCCGAATCGGGCGCGCGCGCCGTCACGTTCAAGCGCGGTGCGCGCATGCATATGTCTGATGCCTCGGCTGCACGGGACCACGCAGTGATTCCGGAGGATCAATAAAATGATTGTAGCTTTGATTGTTGTTACCACAATCCTTGTGTTTGTTGTAGTCGATCTTTTGCTCCGGATGCTCCTGAAAAGGGTGCGTGAAACACGAACAAGAAAGGAAAGAGAACTCGCTCTGGATATCGGGTTGAAGCTTGATGTGAGCGAAGAAGCAAAAACGTTGAAGCGGGTAAAACTAGCGGATCCAAAAGCTCGAATATTGGCTGTGGATGATGAAGAAATAATTTTAGACAGTTTTCGCAAAATACTCGTCCTCGCAGGCTATAGCATCGACACAGTGGAAAGGGGCTCCGAAGTTTTAGGGCTCATCCGTCAGAATGATTACGATTTCGTCTTCACCGACTTAAGAATGCCTGAGATGGATGGGGTCGAAGTGACGAAAGCCGTCAAACACCTGCGACCGGATATCGACGTCATCGTCATTACCGGTTTTGCATCGATAGAGACCGCGGTGGAAACAGTCAGATTCGGAGCGATTGATTATATTCAAAAACCATTCGCTGAAGATGAATTGCTTGAATTTGTCAAAACCGCATTGATAAAACGGCAGGACAAATTAGAAAAGCAAATGCGCCACAAAATCCGCTTGATCAAGCCGGGTACCGGTGAATCACGGTCCAAATTCGAATTGAACGTTCCGGGTGGGGTTTTCATATCTCCTCAACATGCATGGGCACGGATCGAGTTGAACGGTACTGTTCGGGTTGGGCTGGATGATCTCTTAAGAAAGATCTTTGAGAAAATTGATCATGTTGAGCTACCGGAAACAGATCAGGAAATCGCAAAAGGCGAAACGCTGTTTTCGGTGAAATATGGTGACTACAGTTTGAAAATACCTTCTCCGCTCAGCGGAAAAATCACTTCTGTAAATACAGAACATGCTGAGCATCCTGAATGGTTGGCGATCAAACCATTTGAGTTGAGCTGGATGTGCGGAATCGAGCCGTCAATGCTTGCAAGAGAATTGCGGGGATTGAGAATTGGCCTTGATTCAGTCGATTGGTATCAAAAGGAAATAGACAGATATAACGAGCTTTCAAGCAAATTTTTGGAGGATATTTCTCAGTATGAATCGGGCGAATCAAAAGAAGTCGAGGAAAATAGAAATGCAGAATATTTAAAACTTCTGGTTGGGTTTTCAAAACCGTTTTTACAAGTTGAGAATCCTGATTAACTTCTGGCTCTGTTCATAATGAAAAATTAGCGAGGCATTTATGCTGAAAAGTTTTGTTTCCATAGGAATTCTGTTTTTTTTGACTTTTCCACTATTAGTTGTTGCGCAGGAAACAAAGCAAACTGGAAGGAGGCCGGTGGAAATACCATCCGATTCACCGGTAGGCATTTCCGACATACCGGATGAAATTACTATCGAATCATCGGTAGGGAACGTGCTTTTCCCACACAAGGTACACATGAGATTTCGGTGCAAAGCATGCCACCACCAAATCCATGCCAAGGAACTGGAGACGCCGCATCCTGACTATCTGACGTCTTCCTGGATAAATTGCCAGGACTGCCACGACACAGGTTCAGAGACCACGAGGAATAATTACAAGTGCTCCGACTGTCATCATTCAGAGCCGGAAAATATTTCAGATGAAACGCTCAGTTCCAAAGTAGTCGTCCATAAAAGTTGTTGGAAATGCCATAAGTCAGGTACTGGTGTAAAGGCAAGCGAAGGGTGCAGTACATGTCATGTGAAGGAAGAGAAATAACTGGGGTTGTCGTTGGAGATCGTGAAACTCTCACAGGGTTCCAAATGCTGGCAGAGTTAAGGAGACAGCATGGATAGACGAGGTTTTCT
>NZ_JAZFTO010000019.1:0-4372 GCF_036446775.1 Candidatus Desulfatibia sp. | reverse complement strand
ACAAATAACAAATAAATTCCAATCGTTCGACCTAGAGGCTCTCGACAGGTGACCGAAAAAACAAATAACAAACAAAAGAATAAAAAAAATAGTTTTAGCCCTTGTTTGGAATTTGAGACTTGGAATTTGTGATTTATTTGAAATTTGGTGCTTGTGATTTGTTATTTATTTAATGTTTGGTGCTTGGAATTTGTGATTTTAGACACAAAACTCCAAGGCCGAGCCAAATATCTCTGACCCCCGCAAGGCGGGACAGGCTTGGCCCATCGAAGATCCCGCCACGCGGGGAAGGACCAGATTTTTCAGGACTAAACAAACTTTATTATGCAAAAATATGCCGTAGTTCTTTTTAATCTGGGTGGACCGGACTCTTTGGAGGCCATAGAACCCTTTTTATTTAATCTGTTCAGCGATCATGATATTTTTAAGATACCGGTTGGGCAAAAAATATTTGCAAAAATAATGTCCAGCCTGCGCGCCCCCAAAGTAAGAGAAAAGTACCAACAAATAGGAGGAAAATCTCCTATAAATGAGTGGACGGAATTGCAGCGATCCATACTTCAGGAAGAACTGCAAAAAGTAATTGGCAACGTTGAAGTTTATACGGCCATGCGCTATTGGAAACCAGCCATAAAGGATGTCGCTGAAACGATATCAAAAAAAACCTTTGACATAATAGTATTGCTTCCCCTTTATCCCCATTACTCAATAACTACCACCGGATCGTCATTTAACGAATGGAGAAGAGTGTATCAGGGAGACACCGGCAGGTTGAAATATGTTTATGATTATTTTGACAACCCTAAATATATTTCGGCTTTAAATGAAAGAATTGATGAGACGATTTTGCGCTTTCCTGAAGATGTGCGCGACGATATTCAGGTTATATTCAGTGCTCATGGTACGCCTGCAAGCTTAGCTGAAAAAGGAGACCCTTATCCCAAGCAAATAAAAGCAACCGTTGCGTGTGTCATGCAAGCGCGTAATTTTTCGCATGAATATCATTTGTGCTTTCAAAGCAAGGTCGGCCCTGCCAAATGGCTCGAGCCTGCCACCGATAAAATGATTAGAGACCTGGCAGCTCAAAGAAAAAGACAATTGTTGATCGTTCCGATAAGTTTTGTATCCGATCATATTGAAACCTTGTTTGAGCTTGACTTTGAATACAGAATTGTTGCCGATAAAGAAAACATCGAAAATTTTATTGTCATGCAAGGACTGAACGATTCCAAAGTGTTTGTCGCAGCTCTGAAAGAGTTAGCTGTCCAGGCGCTTCAAATATAATGAGACCCAACCCGGATAAACCGGCCTCCGGCTCGTAGAGCCTACGCCTCGGAGAGAAAGAATAGCCACAAAGGCACCAAGACACAAAGAACAACTGTTTATTATAATTTAACTTCGTGTCTTGGTGTCTTGGTGGCGAAAATATTTTGTTAGATAAATCCTTCGCAAATATGATGCGATTTTGATAGATAGGTACTAAATCAAAGCATATAGAGTAAATGGATAAAGGCACAATTAAAATTACGATTTTGGGTGCGGGTATATCAGGGCTTGCAACTGCCTTTTGGTTACATAATGATGGGTTTGACGTAACAGTTTTAGAGTCAAAAAATGAACCGGGCGGTTCCATGGTCACCAGGCACGAAGATGGATTTCTGATAGATTATGGACCCAACAGCGGGTTGGAGACCACACCATTAATCGGAAAGATCGTTGCGGCGGTAGGACTTGAAGACGAAATGATCTATGCCGATGAAAAGGCTGACAAAAGATATATTTTAAGAAATAATCGGCTGCATGCCCTGCCTACAAGTCCGACGGCTTTCTTAAAAACAAAATTGTTTACACCCAAAGCCAAATTGCGTCTTTTGGCTGAACCATTTGTGGGAAAATCCAAAGAAGGATATTACCAAAGCGTTTCTGAATTTGTAAAAAGACGCTTAGGACGAGAATTTCTTGATTATGCCATAAATCCTTTTGTTGCCGGAGTGTTTGCGGGCAATCCTGACAACCTTAGCGTTAAATCAGCTTTCCCCAAGTTATACCGGCTGGAAGAATTATATGGAGGTCTGTTCAAAGGGCTGGTTTTAGGTGCAAGAGAAAGGAAAAGACAGGCAGAGCAATCCAAACAAAGCGCCAGGTTGTTTTCATTCAAAAAAGGGATGCAGTCCTTGCCGGAAGCAATTGCCGGCAAATTAGGCGATAAAATCAAGTACAACTGCAATGTTGAAAAAGTAGCAAAATCAGCAACAAAATTTAAAGTTTTGTACAAGCATGCCGATAAATCAAAAGAAATTGTTGCGGATATAATACTATCTACAGTTCCGGCTTATCAGGCTGCTGCTATTTTTGATGATAAGGAGACTCAATTAATTAACCATTTTAATAAAATTTATTATCCTCCTGTAAAAGTGCTGTATTTAGGATTCCGGCAAGAGACTGTCGGTCGGCCGCTGGACGGATTCGGGTTTTTAATTCCGGAAAAGGAAAATAAAAGGTTTTTGGGTACCATCTGGAGTTCAACAATATTCCCTTACCGGGCCAAAAATAATCTGGCGGCATTTACCTTATTTATCGGGGGCGCGCGATCTCCGGAATTGTTTGATAATGAAAATGATAAGCTTGTCGACCGTGTCATAAAAGAGTTCAAAGAAATAATGAATATTAATAGTGACCCTGTATTTATTAAGGAAAAGATGTGGCCCAAAGCCATTCCACAGTACAGCCTGGGATATATCGAGCACGAAAGATACTTTGAAAAGTTTGAAGCCGACAATCCCGGTATTTTTTTAAGCGGTAATTACCGCGGCGGGATTTCTGTGGGCGACTGCATACAGAATTCGGAATTGACGTATAAAAGGATATGCGAGTATATAAACCAAAAATGAGGTAAGTTATCAATTAGTTGGGGTTTAGAAAATTGCCGGGCTTTTTCCCCGAGGTTGTTGAGAAGTTACGTCTTTAACAAATAACATATAGTATATTGACATTAAAGACGTCATGCTTTAATTTTAGATTTTATGCATCCTAAATCCAAAACGATAATTCGAAAAGCCTTTTGCATCTCACTTGCTCTGTTTTTCAGCCTGAGCCTTTTTGCAACCGGAGCTAAGGCTTTCTCTGTTCCAGAATGCAAGGATGGTTCTTGCATGAAAAGTTCCATGTTGGTTTCCCGGCATGGAATGGAAGTTAAATCACCACCTGCATCCCAAGGATGCTGTTCCGGAGATCAAAGTGCTCCCTGCGATTTTGAAAAGGGCCAAAATATTGATGTACCGGACATTGCCGCTTTGACGGTCAGACCGGACAACGATAAAACCCCATGCCGCCTATCTACAGCAATAGATTACTTTTCCAACAACCCTAGCCCCAAAAATGCTAGTATAATATTTCGTCCCAGGGCAACCGCCCGATCCTCACCAATTTATCTTACAAACAGTTCCTTTCTCTGTTAAAACCAGCATTTTCAATCTCATTGCGAATCAGTTTCCCTTTGGCAACCATAAGCTTTGATTTGTAGCTTGGGACTGGTGCCGCTTAACTCTTTAATGCACCTACGACAGGTAACCGTTCACAGGTTCAGAGGTTCAGGGTTCAAAGGTTTACCCGCCTTTGGCGGCGCCGTAGGCGACCAGGGTTCAAGGTTCGGGACTAGTGAGTAAAGGTTAACAAAAAAAGCAACCCTGAACTTCTGAACCCCGAACCTGTGAACGCCTACTACGACAGTTGTAATCTATACCTGCGTCCTAAATAGTACAGCAACCGGGGAGTTTTTTTCAAAAAGCACGGACGGCGAGCTGGTGGAAAAGGACTAATATGGTATGGTTACTTTTTGCCTGGTTGACGATTTCAATTGGATACTTTGTATCCAGGCTTTGATCTCCCGTAGATTTAAAACGATTAATAGATTGTTAAAATAACCAAATAATCAAAGAAGTTAAAATAAAAAGCACGATTTTTTAATAATCTGGCACGACTAATGCTTTTAACATAAAAAGACATTCATATAAGGAGGTTTAGAAATGAAAAGTCCAGTGAGAATCATAATCATAAGCGTTCTGTCTCTGGCTGTTATCGCCGTTGGGATTACACTTTTTGGGGGGCCCAAACACGCCAGTGCCTGCGGCGTGGGGGCTCAGGGCGGCGAAAGCTATATGCCGCAACGACGCAATCCGACAGGTGAGCTGGCCCGCAGACCCTCTTTAACACAAGAGCAGGCTTCTGAAATTGTGTCCCGGCACGTAAAAAGACTGAACCCGGACCTGAAAGTTGGACGAATTAACGACGCCGGCAGCTATTTTGAGGCCGAAATCATTTCAAAAGATAATGAAGTTATCCAGCTTATGGGCGTGGATAAAGAGTCCGGCAG
>NZ_JAZFTO010000018.1:0-6404 GCF_036446775.1 Candidatus Desulfatibia sp. | reverse complement strand
CTGGAGGGAGATGTTCACCTGCGATACGTTAAGGGGCGCCAGCCTTTGCGCCGTATCGGGGCTGAGGAAACTTCCGTTGGTCGTTATGCCCGTCGGCAGGCCCTTATCGCGGCAGTACGCAAGTATCTCGAAAAAATCCCTGTGCAAAAACGGTTCGCCCATGATGTGGAAGGTGATTTTTTGCGCAATGCGGTTTTCCACGATTTGATCGATTATCCTTTTGGCGAAAGGAGTTTCCATGAACCCGTACTTGCGGGTCATTAACCTTTTGGGACAAAAGGTGCAGTCGAAATTGCAGGCGTTCGTCAGCTCCAAGTGGACGCGCTGGATGGGAAAGTGCACGTAACGTCCTATCGGCGTCGATTGCAGCGGCGAGATTGCGGATTCCTTTACTTCGGTATGCATCGGTTAATTCTAACAAAAATGCGGCGCACAATTTTCAAATCGGCGCTTATTACTAGCGTGTTGCTGAAAAAGTCCATCCGGGACTTTTTCAGCCGCAGCTTGGCCGAAATGAATTCGCCCAAGCCTTTCAAATTGCTTGGCTTTCAGCCTACGCAATTTGGGCAATCCGTCCATGGATTGCCTATCAGGCTGCTTTTTCATCAGCCTGATAAAGCTTTGACCGCCTTGGCCAGCTTTTCAAACTGGCCTTCCAGCTCCCCGTATTCCGGGAGCCGCCGACCCTTTTTCGCAACGGCGACAACGTCGTAACCTTTTACGATGCCTCCCATGTGCCGGAAGATATCGCGTATTCTACGTTTAAGCCTGTTTCTATCAACGGCCCTCGGATGCGCCGCTTTTCCGATAGCCATCCCCAGTCTTCCGCAATCGCGGCTGTTGCGGATGAAATAAAACACGAGATCGGAAGTGGCGAGCCTCCGCCCGGAAAAAACGGCGTCAAATCCCTTTTTTCCGGTCAATCGGGTATTGATGGATCGACTGTGCAAGTCCTATACGGTAAGCCGCGCGCGGCCTTTTTGCCTGCGCCTTTTCAATACGGCACGACCGCCGGTAGAGCCCATTCGCTTCCTGAATCCGTGCGTTCTTTTCATTTTTACGTTGCTTGGTTGAAACGTCCTTTTCATAACCAATTAAATCTACATGAACCGCGCCTGTGGGTCAAATCTTTTTGTGGGAACCTTTTGCGATAGGGCGTTTATGCCGATAACGTTATTGCAATTTGCTCTCGCTACCCGTATTGACAGGGATTAGCCAAATCTTCATAATGCAAAAAACCGACTGTTCCCCGGTAGCTCAGCTGGCAGAGCGGGTGGCTGTTAACCACCTTGTCGGCGGTTCGAATCCGTCCCGGGGAGCCAATATAATATATATTACCAATTTGCATTTTTGAATAGAGCCTTAATTGACCGACTGGCAATCGGTCAGTGTTTGGCAGAATATTCAGGCATTATCTTTAGAAAACAGCATGTTGGAAAACTCTACTGCCGAGAAACTGCTACTGGCTAGCGGTCTGGCTAGCATTTCGTGTGAATTTGGGTTTGTTTTCCCGCTCTACACTTAAAGAATTTTAAACTTCTTTGTTACCCAGATTGTATTTGTGAGCCAACTCTGCAATCGTTTTCAGAATATCCTCTTTTGAGTAAGGTTTAATAATGGGGTGGCAGTTATATTTGCGGCAATATTCTTCCACTTCAACATCAATAACGCCTGTTGCTAAAACAAATCTTTCCATATAATGAGGTTTATGTTTATGTAGCCATTCACATAACTCAAACCCATTCATCCTGGGCATCTTGATATCCGAAAGGATCACATCGTATTCAGTCTTTTCAATAAGCTCTATCGCTTCTTTTCCGTCTTTTGCCAGATGGACGGAAATACCCTCTTTAGCAAGGGCCCTACTTACATATTCCCTGATAGTTTCTTCGTCTTCAACAAATAAAAGCCGAATGCCTTTAGGTACTGTTAGTTTAGTCTTCGTTTCAACTTCCTTCGTTTCCTTCGCCTCAGTAACAGGCAGTGATATTGTGAATCTGGCTCCGGAATCACCAATGTTTTCTACCTTTATCTCCCCGCCGTGATCCTTTATGATCCCGTATGAAACATAAAGCCCAAGACCGGTTCCCTCGCCGACCTTCTTACTCGTGAAAAAAGGATCAAATATCTTGCTCATAATTTTTTCCGGAATTGGCAATCCGCTATTTTCGAATATTAAAAATACATGTTCATCGCTTGCCACAGTTTTAACCGTAAATACCTTTTTGCCATGTACTTTCTTCATTTCATAGTAGGCATTCACGATGATATTCGTAAAGACCTGCTGCAATTGGTTCGAATCGGCAAATACTTTCGGCAGATTGAACGATAAATTTCTTTTTATTTCTATACCGTCCGCTTTAAATGTATGGGAATAAAATCCTAAAATTGTTTCCACGGCATTATTGATATTCAAATTTACTTTTCCCTCTTTATGGGTTCTGGAAAACTTCAATAATTCATGAACGATTTTTGCGGTTCGTTTTGATTGTTTGGATATAATCTCCAGATCATCCACAGCCTCCTTTGGCATGTTCTCAGAATCCATCAACTTTTGTGAAAAGCCCAGAACGGCCGTAAGAGGATTGTTTAATTCATGAGCTATGCCGGAAATGAAGGTTCCTATGGAGGAAAGCTTCTCGGATTGCATGAGTTGTTGCTGTAAGCTTTTCTTTTCGGTGATGTCTTCCACATGAAAGATATAGTGAATTATATTTCCATTGGCGTCGCGAACAGCCGATATGCTAGCATAAGCCCATATGATATGACCCTGTTTATGAATGTATCTATTCTCCATTTGAAAAGAGTCGATTTCACCTTTACGCAATTTATTGAGCTGTTCAATAGTGGCGTCAATATCGTCAGGGTAAGTTATATCAATGAAAGCCTTGGATGCTAGTTCCACCTCAGAATATCCAACCATTACACAAAACGTACTATTTGCCTTGAGGTACCGCTTGTTGAGTCCAAGTAGACATATACCAATAGAGGCATGATAAAAAGAGCTTCTAAAGCGATCCTCGCCTCCAAGAGGCGCATTTACCGCAATTTGACGCTCGATGGCCATTGCAAGTTTTGTCGCAATTTCATTTACGAGGTGACGTTCTTCTATGAGAAAAGGCCCTTCGTCCATTTTAGGCATTTCCTTAAGATAGAATACAGCCACTTCACCAATCTGTTTTCTCTGTATAACAATTTTGCTAACCTGACGGAAAGGCGTTTCACAAAAGTTTTCGGATGTATAATCCTTTTTTCCAATTCTGATTCGTGCGCAAGTGGTCTCCGGATATTGCCATGAGAGGGGTATGATATTAACAATCTCCTGAAATATATCTTCCATGGAAGTACCTTGATGCTCGATTACTTTTGAAACGGAATAGAGACAATTGAGCTCCTTGACGCGCTCGCCAAAATCACGTCGCTGTTGCGACAAAACATCTTCCAACGTTTTGCAATCCGATATGTCCAAAAAATAGTGCACAAGCATATCATTATTTACGGGTATCCAATAAGCTTTTAAGGCTCTACCCTCAAACTCAATTTCACATGTTTGTGGTTTCTTTTCTGATCGTGCTTGTGGTGCGAGACACCATGGGCATGGGTTCTTCCTTTGCGCCCAAGCCTCGTAACAGGTTTCCCCTATCGTTCTGCCATGCTTCCTGCGCGCCAAGTTAGAAGCCACGATTGCCCCTCTAGATTTCATAATCATACAATCTCCTGGAAACTCATCTAGGATTATTTGGTGTAGATTAGACCTTATATGCTTATTAAATTTTATGTTTGACGACTTGCAATAGGTTCTTTCTCTAATTTTATGGTTCAAACAAGTCCTACTTGCACCTATTGGGTTGAAACAAAAAAGACAATCAATGGGAATATCAAGACGGAGTGCAGAGTTAATAAAATTTGGATAAGGAATCGTTCCTCGAGTTTTCTGAGTTTCAAAAGTACCGGGTTTTATTTTTAACTCTCTTGCTATTTGGGCATCAGATGTGATCCCGGACAATTTTTTAAATCGTCGAAGTACTTCCTTTATTTCATAATTGATCACTTATTTTTTCCTTTAGCCACGACGAATAATGTATTTATACCCATATAGAATAGAAATGTCAATAAATATATAGCTAATTATTACAATATGTAATGATTGCATTATGTAACGATCTGGCCATTGTTCAATGTCAGTCAGCTTTTTAAAACTGCATAATGCCGAAAATTATGAAGACAAATAGGAATCATTTTACCCAAATATTGAGCTTTGGCATTACCGTACTCCTTGTGTATAGAACTGGGAGGTTGCCGAAAAGCTCAGTTGTTCGAGAAATTTGTTTCCTTTTCTTTGGTTGCAAAATATGCTTATTATGGAGCAATTCTCTTATCGTCATACACATTCTGCCCACTAAATCAAACAGTTTCTTAAATTCATTTTCAAGACACTGATATTAAAAGCATAATTTATACCATAAAGAGAACTCTTACATTTTCAAATGGTTATAGGGATTTTATATTAATTTAATGTAAAAAAGGAAATGTTAATGATGATTAACATACACTCTGAACAATGTTTACTCAGGTATATAGCTATTAAGTGAGAATTCACTTTAAGTATTGGGATGCCTGATTTGAAGGTTTGTTTTAAAATAAGGCCAAGCATATTGGAACTACTTAAGTTTAACTCTATCTGTATATGCGCCAAGTTGCTTACGATTACATGATTATATGAAAGTTCCCCTCCGAGTGCGGGATAATAATCCCGTACAGGACATTAACTAAAAGGTGGCACGTTGTTATGGAAAGACTGGCAATCGGTTCCATGTTCTATTCGGAACGGGTGAATTATTTGGAATTTCACCGTTTCTTCATAACACAGTAGTTGGCGACATGCTCCTGACCGAACCTTCCCTTTATCGTGGTCAGTTTAAACTCGATGATTTCAAAATGCCTCTGGAACAACTCTTGAAGCTTAGGTTGCGACGAGTAATAGAGCTTCGTTCCTACGGGGCTGATTTGGACCTTCTGCTCATCGCCTTTAAATTCCGGCGCCTTATCGCTGAAACAAACAGACAGGTACATGCCCTTTGGGTTAAGGACACCGGCAAGGCCTTCGACATAGCTCGGTCTTTGCGAGGGGGCGATGTGGTGCAGGATCGACCATTCCAGAACGAAGTCAAAGCGTTCGTTGAGTCCGTTTAAATCGGCGATATCGATTGCCTTAAAATTTATATCTACCGACTCTTTAATGGCATTCCGGCGCGCATGTTCGATAGCATGTTCGGAAAGGTCGATGCCGACAACGTCGAACCCATTTGAAGCCAGATAAATCGAATAAAAACCTTCTCCGCATCCGACATCAAGCGCCTTGCATGGTGAAACAGCGCCCGACTCAATCAGCTTTTTCAGGTCATCAGGAGGCTTTTCAAGGGTCCACCCCGCTCCCGGACTGGAGTAGATACGTTCGAATATATCTTTGTCTTCGCTAATGGAACACCTCGCTGGTTTTTTATTATTATAACTGATTTTAAACGGAGCTTGGCACGATTAAATCTTGCCAACTTCGGAATCGGGGTTAAATCTCTATCGTTTCCCCGAAATCGATTACCCGCGCCTTTTTGCCGATTGATTCCACTTTTTTTACGAATTCATTCGGGTCGGCCTGAATGATGGGGAAGGTATTGTAGTGCATTGGGATGGCGAGTTCGGGATTTATAAACTCAACCGCCTTTACGGCGTCGTCTATACCCATCGTGAAGTTGTCGCCTATCGGAACGAGGGCCGCATCTATTTTGTTCATATCGCCGATTAGCTTCATGTCCATGAAGAGGCCCGTGTCTCCCGCGTGGTAAACGGTCTTGTCGCCCATCGTAACAAGGAACCCGCACGGCACGCCGCCGCACTCTATGCCGCTGTCGGTTGTGTGCCCGGAACCGTGGTGGGCAATTGTCAGCTTTACCCTGCCGAATGGAAAGTTGTAACCGCCGCCGATGTGCATGGGGTGTACGTCGCATCCCTGGTTCTGGCATATCATCGCCGTCTCGAACGGGGCTATAACCGTCGCCTTGTTGGCTTTGGCTATCGTTACTCCGTCGCCTATGTGATCGGCGTGCGCGTGGGTAAGCAATACATGGCTCACCTTTACTTCTTCGGGTTTAACGCCGGCGTTTTCATTGCCGGTCAAAAAGGGGTCTATTATCAGGCTGGCGCCGGCGCTTTCCAGCACAAAGACATCGTGACCGTAATAAGATATTTTCATCGGAAATCCCTCCTCTTTTTTCAAGCCCTCTTCGCAAGTTACATATATATTAAAACAAACTGCAAAAAAGGCAAGGCTTTCAAAGATAAGAGGTTTTTGTTACACATTCATGCAATCTTGATGTAAACTAAAAGGGAAAAACCATGAAACTAAA
>NZ_JAZFTO010000017.1:0-18575 GCF_036446775.1 Candidatus Desulfatibia sp. | reverse complement strand
CTTATTCCAATTGAAACTCTTCTATGATTTTACTTCTCTCGATAAAAGATTCAATACTGCTATAAGCGTTTTCATAAACTCTCATCGCTGCTTCAAGTTTGTTATAAACCGGATCTTCAACTCCCAATAAGTCTCTTATTCTTTTTAACAGTCGCTCTCCCTCTTTGTAATGATTCGCTATCCCGCCAAGTACCTTTTTGCGTTGTTCGTGTTTTTCCCGCTCCCTGGCGATAATAGGCAATAGTCTCTGAACGGAATATTCCACCAGGGCATCCCGGGGAGTATCAAAATTTTTAGAAACTTTATCCAATGATGACAGCGATTTTCTACTGATAACAAACGTTTTTTGAACGCGACTCTGCCTTGTTGTTTTGACATGCTGAATTTCGCGGGCAATTGATCTTAACGAACTTGTATCTTCAACCAGATGATCAAAAAGTGACTTTTGTTTAATACCCAGATGAGCAGCGACAATGCTGATGGCATCAATACATCCCACGGTCAGCCTGAAGGTAGCGCGCACAGATTGCCGGCCCCTCAGGTCCGATGTGGAAGTTCGGGGCAGGGATATGCCCTTCTGCCGTTCTCTTTTTTCGTCGGGCTTCATTTTCCCCTCCTTACCAATGGTTTTACAGTTCATTACTTAATATAAATGAACATTATTAATAATGCAAATTTTTTATCTATAATATTTGTGTCAGTGAAATGATGGAGTGATGGGTTTAGCGGAATACAGGAAAGTAGCCTAGCCCGCATTTCTCTTCAAAAATTCATTTTGGAGGTGAGAAATCCGGGTTAACCCCAATATTTTATCCAGGATGAAGTGCATTGTTCAGGAACAGCTCTGATAAATTCAGGTGAGGAGGTTATGCTGAATAGCTATCTTAAGCGCCGCCGCCCGCCCTGGATGAAAGCGGTGCCATGGGCTAACCTCTCTGCACGTTGTAATTCATACAAATTTTATTATTTGTGCCGGTTGTGCTTTAGTCTGCATCTTGAGTTGTTTTAGACTTTTTAAGCCTGTACAATTTTTATTATCGACAAATCTGTAAAAATTTTTAGCCCCAGCGGTAAATGTGGAGCTCCTCTGGAAACGGACACGGTGTTCTCCGGCCGCCCCGTTATGGTTAGTGACCAAGACTTCGACGCCAAAGTTTTAAAATCTCCTTTACCGGTACTGCTTTATTGCTGGGCGACCTGGTGCGCAACCTGTAAAACGACAACTCCTGTTATTGAGGAATTCGCCCGAGACTCCAAAGGACGGGTAAGGGTGACCAAACTGAATGTTGACGCCAGCCCGATGCTTTCTTCAAAATATAATATCTTGAGTCTTCCTTATATCCTGGTATTTGATAACGGCCAATTACAGGAAAGTTTTCCAGGCGCTTTACCCAAACATGAAATCATGATGAAAATTGCGCCATATATTTGAGGTAACCGTTCAGGGGTTCTGGGTTCAGCCGCTTACGCTGAAGCTACGTCGTGCCAAGGGGTTCAGAGTTAGCTAGTGTCCAACCACGAATCCAAAATGAACACTAAAGTAGGGTCATGAATTCATCGAGTATCCGATAAAGTTCATAAACGCTCTCAATGTCGACGTGCTCGTCCGGAGTATGCCGGCTGCGGTCGCCGTCAGCCCCCCAGACGATCCCTTTAATACCGAATTGTGCTAAAAATCGGGCGTCATTGGCGCCGTCTTCAAATCCGACCCTGGTCTTTGCTGAAATGTCAGACAGCAACTTTAAATGTGATGATTCACCGCCCGGAAAAAGCGGCTCGACAGCCTCGACAACGATCTGACTGTGCAGCTCTTTTTGCATTGTGCAAAAAAGCCGCTCCATATCGTCTTTACCTGTATACCGAATTTCAACCGATGCCTCTGCGTATTCAGGAATTTGATCATGTAAATTTCCGGTATGAATTTTAGTAATAACCACGGCCCTGTCCTGGTGCGCAGGAGCCGATTTGACGAAATATGCACGCAGCCTTACAAAATCGTCAATCAGCTTTTCCATGGCGTTCTCTCCAAGCCAAGGTCTTTCACCGGGGGCCGCCTTTCCCCGTGACATGAGCTTGACGGTGGCAATCCCTTTTTCTTTAACAACCATCTTTTCAACACTGCCGCCGTCAAGAACGATACAAAAGTCTGTTTTAATTTCACCCAGCACCTTTTTGGCGCCGTTGAAACCACCGCTTTCTTCATCTGCGGTAATCAAAACGCCGAAGGGTAAATCATTCCGGCTGCGGCCTTGCTTCCGAAGCCTCAGCAGGTGATTTTTCAACAGAACCAGCGAAAGGGCCACAGCATATTTGTCATCGAGGCTTCCGCGGCCGAAAATTTTATGATCTTTTTCCAATGGCTTGAAAAGTTCTGCAGGCGCATCAACCACATCAATGTGGCTCATCAAAAGCACCGGGGCAAAACCGTTTTGGGGAAGAACCAGAATGGAGGGGGTGTTTTCGTAATCAAAACGTTTGTATACGACCCCGCAGGTGCGCAAATAATTTTCAACAAATGCTGCACATCGTTTGATCTCCTGCGGTTTTGAAGGTACGGTTTGGAATCGAATCAGGTCTTTGGTAAGATCGATAATCTCTCGCATGGCGCGTTTTATTCCTATTGAATTAATCGAAAGGTGGGCGTTCAAAGGTTCAGAGTTCCCCGTTCAGCCTGCGACGAGCTCAGCCGAGTCGGGTTGCTTTTTCTTTGTTAACCTTTACTAACTACCCCCAAACCTTGAACCCTGAACCCTGAACCCTGAACCTCTGAACCCTGAACCTCTGAACCTCTGAACCCTGAACCTCTGAACCCTTGAACCTCTGAACCCTTGAACGGTTACATCGAAAGAATATATTTAAACAGTTTATTAGCGTCAAGGAAAAGGATTTTTTAAAATTAATGGCATAAATTTTATGGATTTTCTGCTGTGAAGTGTGTAGAGTGTAATCCTGTTGCAGATTACTCTGTAAAATCATCTAAAAGGAGTTTAGTATGTACGAAATTATAGCAAATCCATCAGATTATAACATAGAGGCTTTAGTGGAAGGTATGGGCTTCAAACCCATCGCTTTTCCGGCTGACGAACGCCAAAAGTGGGCCGCAGAAATCGGAATATTCGCCGAAAACCTTTCTGAATTAACTGAAAAAGCAAAATATCTTCAAGACCTTTTTACCAGTGAAGAAACGATCGTGGCGACACCTGCATCCCTGAAAACATTCAAAATGCAGCTGTTTAAAATTAATGATGCCTTTACGGTTGCGCTCGATTTGGCGCATAAACTGGAGTCCGAAATTATTGAAAAATGAATTCAAATATACCCACACGGCCGCAAGCTTACAGCCTTCTGACCCAATACAATCAAAACGACAGCCTCATAAAACATGCCCTGGCCGTGGAAGGAGTGATGCGCTTTGCGGCCCGCAAACGCGGGGAAGATGAAGACAAATGGGGCATTATCGGCCTGATTCATGACCTTGACTATGAACAGTTTCCCGAAGAACACTGCCGCAAAACCGAGGAAATCCTCAAAGAGCATAACTGGCCCCAGGAGTACATTCGGGCGGCGATCAGTCACGGCTGGGGGATCTGTAGCGATGTTGAACCCCGGTCAGAGCTTGAAAAAGTCCTTTATGCCATCGACGAGTTGACCGGCCTGGTAGTGACAACCGCCCTGGTTCGCCCGTCTAAAAGCGTTATGGATCTCAAAGCCAAATCCGTAAAAAAGAAATGGAAGGACAAAAGATTCGCCGCCGGTGTCGACCGCTCCATTATTGAAAAAGGTTGTAATATGCTGGGCATGGAGATTGCCGAGCTGATTACTGATACGATTATGGGCATGCAGGAAGTCGCCGCAGAAATCGGCCTGCAAGGATAAGATTAACTAACTTAAGTATTTTGATCTCTCACAGAGCTCACAGAGGTTATTTTATATTAGACAGGATTAACAGGATTGACCGGATTTTTAATCTTTAGCCGTTTCCGGACGAAACGGCTAAAACATCATCGCCTGCGGCGAATACGTAATACCTGCAAGCCACAGTCACCTATGTAATTCGAGCTTGATGATCTAATTTCCACCGATAGGTGGATTAGCCTTTCACAGTTTCTTCCCCGCTTTCAGCGGGACAGGCCGGAAACTGTGAAAATTATAAGTAAATCCTGAAGATCCTGTTAATCCTGTCTAAATAAATAAGGTGTAATGATATGGAGCAGGAAGTAATCGTACGTTTTCCGCCGAGTCCCACCGGATACCTGCATATCGGCGGTGCCCGCACCGCCATCTTCAACTGGCTTTTTGCCCAAAAAACCGGCGGCAAGTTTATTTTGAGAATAGAAGACACCGATGCGGAAAGATCATCGGCCGAATCGATCCAGGGCATTATTGCAAGCCTGAAGTGGCTGGGGATTACCTGGGACGAGGGACCTTATTTTCAATCAGATTTTATCCATGAGCATATAGCTGCCGCCCGCAAACTCATCGATAGCGGTCATGCCTACAAATGTTTCTGTCCCAAAGAAGAGATTGAAAAAAAGCGCCGGGCGGCTATTGAGAAAAAAATCACATTCCAATACGACGGCACCTGCCGCAACTTAACTCCCGAGGAGCTTGCCGCCAGGGAAGCGGACGATGCCCCATATTCGATTCGATTGAAGCTGCCTGCCACTGAAGGCTCCATTGTATTTAACGACATCGTCTATGGAACGGTTGAAAAGAAATACAAAGACCTGGAGGATTTTATAATCGTGCGCACCAACGGGCAGCCGCTGTATCTTTTGTCCAATACCGTTGATGACATTCGCGACGGAGTCACCCACATTATCCGCGGTCAGGACGGACTGGGCAACACACCCAAGCAGATTCTCATATACAGGGCCCTGGGAGTACCGATTCCTGAATTTGCACACATGTCCCTTACGCTGGATCCCCAAAAGGCCAAAATCTCCAAGCGGACCCACGGAGAATTGGTAGCGGTGCACTTTTACAAAGAGCACGGATTTTTGCCCTGGGCCCTGGTGAACTTTCTGGTCCGGCTGGGATGGTCAACATCCGATTCCAGGGACTTTTTTTCCAAAAAGGAGCTTATTGAAGCATTCTCACTGGAAGGGCTCAGCCGTGCCAATTCAATTTTTGACATCAGAAAAAACGATCCTAAATATTTTACCGATCCCAAAGCAATTAGTATTAACGCCCATTACCTGAGGACTCTGCCGCTGGAAGAGATCGAACCTTATGTCCGGGAGCAGCTGGAAAAAGCTGAAATCTGGAATCCGGAGTTTGAAACCACAAAACACGCCTGGTACCTTGATACCATTGATCTGATTCGCAGCCGCTATCATTTAACCACCGATTTTGTAACCCGGGGACGCGCCTATTTTTCCGAAGACTATCCCATTGAGCCCAAGGCCTTGAAAAAGCACGTCCTCAAGCATGAAAAACTGAAAGAATGGTTTCCGATGCTGGCCGAGCGCCTGGATACCGTCAAAGCCTTTACCGCCGAAGAAACCGAGCAAACAATCCGCGCCCTAGCGGAAAAATTGGGGCTTAAAGTAGGAATCCTGACCAACGGCACGCGCGCAGTAGTCACCGGGCAGCTGGCGGGCCCGGGTCTGTTTGATATTCTCACCGTCCTGGGCCGCGACCGGGTGGTCCGGCGCCTGCACAAAGCCACAGCCCTTTTTGAATAAATACATAAGTAACCGTTCAGGGTTCAGAGTTCAGAAGTTCAGGGTTGCCTTTTTTGTAATTGCCTCTTCATCTCTTCCTTGATTTTTTTTAACAAAAACCGTTCGGGAAAGTTTGGGCGGGATAGATACGGCAGGGTGTTGTCAATAAAATTATCATACAATTCTTGAAAGATGCTCTCCTTTTCGCTTTCGTCCACAAAAATGCGATTGTTTTTATATTCGAAAACAACCTCTTTCCCAAGCGCCTTTATGATTTTATCCTTGTTTGCCGAGAAAGTTTCACTTTCTTGAATCAAGGCTTCATCGACCGGAACCTTCATGCGGGCAACCAGAGTAACCAGCCACCTGTCTCCAATCATTTTAATGGACTCGTCATAAAGCTGCAAGATCAAATGATTTTCAAGATCAATAGTTTTTATTAGTATAGACTTCATAACCCTTGATGAATTCGTAAAAAGTCTAATTCATCCACTTATACCAATTCTAACATCCGTTATCAACCACCTATCACGGTTATTTATTGAACAAAGCCGTTTACGTTTTTGATTGACTCCAAAGCTTCAATTCATTATACCTCAATTGAGCGGAAGCCGAGGATGCGCCAGATCTGCGGCATCAAGGGCGAAGCCGGTTTTAAGTTTTAAGTATTTGCAAATAATCGTAAAACAATAACCTAAAACGTGACACCTAAAACGTGATGAATTCGACTTTTTACGAATTCATCAGATCTGCAAGTTGAAGATCCCGGCACCGGGGTTGAGCAAAGCGAAATCCCGTCGTCGGGATCGTTGAGCTAAATAAGGTAGCGGAGGTAAAAAATGACCTGCTTTAAAAAAATGATTGTTTTGCTGTTTGCCGGAGCATTGTTGTTAGCCCATAGTCCGGCAAGCGCCATTCCGCCCGATTTGAATGCGGACCGCCGGGTAAATATTAAACGCCCCAGTTCAATTGATCATGATTGGAAAGGTCAGTTCAAACCCGACGGCTTCATGAATACGCTCAAGCGTATCTATCATGAACTTGACATGAACCTATGGGCCTCGGCCCGCAGCGCGGTTGAAAAAAAGCACGGCGCAGGATACGCTTTTAGCGCCGATCCCAATGAGGGGATATTCTTCATCTCCCACGCCAAAGCTTACTTCCCTTATGGCAGCCTGGACAGCCTTTATCCACAAGATAAAATCCAATTCCAGGAAGTTTTTTATATTGTTGAAATCGATTGGGATAAACAGGAACTTAAAATAGTAAGGCAAAGGGATAAAAAAATATTTACGATTAATGTGTCTGATTTCGAGAAAGGATTTCTCTGGTACAATGCCCTGCTGGACAAAAATAGAGCTTTCATTCCTGTGTACGGCTTCCTGAGCCTGCCGGGCGAAGCCGATGAATTCCCTACAATTTGGAACAGCTGGCAAGATCATAAAACGGACTCGGCCACTCCTCCGGAAAGCCTTGTGGATTACGATTTTTACAAAGTACTCGATTATCAAAACGGCTATTACCTGCTGGCCCAGGATTTTAATGAATTCGACTACAGGAGTGATAGAGAGGATATCGGAATCATCGGCTGGGTCGAAAAAAAGTATATCACCCTGTGGAGATCCAGGCTCTATTACCATCCCTTGCAGCCGGTAGCATTTTTCAATGACCAGGAGGGTAAAGACGAGTCTTTGGAAGCTGGTGAAATCAACAAATTTTACGTAGAGCATGTTTATTTAAAAGAAAGGCTCTTTCGGGACATTGTGGAAAAACTCGATCAGGAGAGCCTGCATAAATTTTATACTCATTTCGGATTTCCCCAATTAGCCTACCCGCAGTACATCAAAGGCAAGTATTATGCCAAGGTGTTCATTCCGGGCGCTTTTACGCCCAGGCTCATGCGGCTGCTGGCCAGTTCCATCAAAAGAAACTTAAATACCTTCTTTTTATTGGACGTATCCGAAAGCATGCGCCCTTTTGCCGACTATGTGAAGTCTTTTAATAAAAGCGTTCAGGATATGAGGCAAAAAGGTATTGGATTAAGAATGAACCGCGTCTTTGCATACTGGGATTCACCTGAAAGCCACAAAGATATGAAGGCCGAACCCAATTTTATCCGGGTAAAAAGGCCCGAGAATCTCACCTTTGCCCAGGGTTCCAGGGACCGTAATTACGCCGAGCCTCTGATGCGGGCCATGGTAAAAGTCCTTCATGAAATCGAATCCTTACAAAAAGAACGGCAGATCCTTCCTTTGCATGCAAAACTGCTTTTTATCATAACGGATGCCGGGCCCAATGACCTGTCCGAAGAAACCTTATCCTATGTTACCCAAAAAGTGCTGGATCTTAATCTGAGCGTCTACTTTATCTATCCGACCGACCACGGTATCCGGTCCCCCGCCAATTTAAACGACACCCCGGACGATGCCTACCGTAATTTAAAAGACCTGATCGCCCGGTTTGAAGCCGCTAATCCTGAAGGCCAGGATATCACCTTTAGAAAATTCGAATTCAAAGCTGAAAAGCTGAAATCAAAGCAAGAACGGCAAGAGGCTTTCACCAAACAGCACAAACGACTTTTGGACGGAATCCAGGCTTACGTCGATCATGTTTTTAAAACCCAGGGCGCTGAAGAAATGCCCAAAGACATTATCCTCTATTTTTCAGATCAAAAACTGTTGACGGAAATGCGTAAATGGAGCGATCGCAAAATTCAGGTGCTGAACCACGTCGTTAAATATATAAAGGATATTGATAACCCCACCGTTTGGGATCAGCGCATAGCGATTCCGGCCAAACCGGTAGAGTCTTTTTTAAGAGCCATCAGAACTCAGGATGATGTTTCTCTGTCCGATCTTAAAAAATTGATTATTATAAATTCACTTGTGAGTGTTGACGATATCGAAAGAGCCAGAAAACTATATGATCATATCAAACCTCTTATCGAAAAAAGAACCTTCCAATCAGCGGACGCGGTATTTTATAAAGCCTTAACCGGCAAAGAACCCGGAAAAGAGATTCTCTGGAACCAAGCCCTGGGCGAGGATAAAGGTCCCCTGGCAGAATATATTTCCAAGCGCGGGTTCCACCTCAATTCCTTTAACCAGGCCGTACAACGTAAATTTATGTATCTAAAGGTCGGAGAGCTTTATGCCCCCAGTCGGTGATCAACCGCCTACGCTAAAGCTACGGCGCGCCAAGGTGAAAGGTGAAAAGTGAATTAATTATTAGTTATCAATTAACCATTGATTATTGATTAACCATTGATTATTAATTATTAGTAACCCTGAACCCAAACCAGCATACATCATATGAAAACAAAATTACATCCCGTCAAATGGTTCTGTATCGTCCTGTTAGCCGGCTGGGCATTAGCCGGTGAGATCCACGCGGACACACTCTTTAAAGGCCGACGCATACAACTGAGCAACGACAACAACCGTGTTTTCAAGATCGGCGTAACCGGCACTACGGCCGGTTATAATTTTTTAGCCCTGATCGAAAATGCCAAGCAGGAGTCGATCTCTCTTGGAGAGTTAGGTTATTGGGAACTGGTTGCCGATCCTCCATCATCTCTGCGCAATTATGATCTGCAGCTGGTTATTAAAAACCGTTACAAGGGAAAATTTCAGATCGAATTTGCCTATGACCGCAGCCGGCAGGATATCCGCTATCGCATCCTGAACGGGCCGGTGCGGGTCAAGCTTGACAGCAGCGAATACTATCCGGCACTGACCATCGATCATATCGCCGCAGTATCCTTGAGCGATAAAAAGGACATTATCCGCAGCGGTTCCAAACGATTTTTATTTTACGATTTTAACAGTTTCGATGCCGACCTGCGAAAATACTATGGGAGCGTTAAGCGCTTCCTGAAAAATCCGGATTTCTCCCATTATTTCTATTACTATGAAGCCGGCAACTATAACAGCTACTATTTCAAAATTTATCAGGATATCGAAAAGCTGGATACCGACAAAATGGGACTCTCCCTGGAAAACGACACCCTGGAATATTACCAAAAAGTGCTTGATAACCTGAAATCTTTACATGGAACCGATTTCGCCGACCAGGTAATCATCATTTCCAGATTCGGCAGGAAATATTCAAGAGAATTAAAAATATATGCATATGAAATCGGTATGAGCAGAAACATGCTAATAACTCTCTGGGCGTACGAAGATATCCAGTAACTAAAGTCAGTGAAAAGTCAAAAGTGAAAGGTGAAAAGTAAACAGTAAGCAGTAGGCAGTAACCCCGAACCCTGAACCCTGAACCCTGAACCCCGAACTAATGACAAATGACTTTCACAAACTGCTGGTTGTGTGCCTTAAAATGCTTTTTAGAAAGTCCACAAGAAAGCGATTCGTCTGCCTCGTGATAGCCTTCTTGGTAATGATGGGCTTTAATACATTCAGCTACGTAAAGAAATTCCACAAAGCAGAAATGTTGAAAAAAGAAATCTTAAACCAAAAGGCTTTCAAAGTATTTTTTGTGCGCATGCGCTCCCAAAACAGCTTTGGACGATTTCTGGCTGGGCACTACCGGAAACTACAGCATCTCGGCGCTCAAATTGTCAAGCAGGCCTTTATATATCAAAATAATCTGTTTATTCACTTTTTTGCTCCATCCGCAGCAAGTCACCCGGACGACTCCGGCAGCAAAGACGCCATCAATTTGTTGTACAGCGTTTATCATATCCAAAGTTTTGTCGATGACTTTTTTGTAAAAGAGCGCACCGACGATTATACCATAAAAGTCAGAAACAATTATATTGATCACAACGGCACCGCACTCAATCAGGCTGTTATTGCGAGCAGACACAACACCCTCAGATTTGATTTGATCGACCTTGCCGATATGATAAGGGAAAACGTTTGGGATAAAAGGATTGATGTTTATAATTCGATTAAAAAATCTATTATCGACAATATTAAAAGAATCCCCCTGAACCCAAATCATATACCGAACCCATACCTGAGCAGAGTGGAACTTATTATTCCGTTGAATTTTTTACACATATTGACAAACATCAAATACGACAACACTACCGATATTATCGATTTGGCGGAATCAGTCAGTTATGAAAAAGATGCCACCATCAAAACCGATAAAGCACATTTGGCTATCCCCCAAGTATATCAGGATAACGTAATGTATCAAGACATCGATGCCTATCCCAGATACGTCCCCTTCTATGTTCCGCAGGTATTAGAGCCTCGTTGGAACTGGCTGATGTATCAAAATATCGACATAAAAACCGACTTTATGGATTACATCAATCAGCTGCATTCTCAGGGGTACTACCTTTATTCTTATGAAAAGTCGCATATCTTGAAAGATAGGGTAAAGAAGATCAATGATGATATCCGTTCCAATCATATAAATTTCTATCTCACGGATTTATCCATGGGGATTGCTTTTCCTTTTATGATATCGCTTTTTGCATTTATCCATTTGAAAACCGAAATTGCCTTCTTGTTTATGTTCAAAAACAGAATCAGGGAACTGTTATTCATCTTTTGGCTGCTGCCGGTCTCCTTGATGCTGTTTGTCAAAGGCGGCATCCTTGCGGCCTACCTTCTGTATTTGATTTTCGGTGACCCGGGGTCCTCGGCTTACATTGCGCTGCCGCTGGCAATAACTCTTTTATCTGCGGCCGCAGCTTTCCACCCCATTAACAAGTGGTGTTTCAGCCCGTTTACCGGCAACACCCTGAACCTGCATGCATTGCACAAAGGATGATAAACGATGACCGGCCGTTTTGAAATTACATTCCCTTTAATATTGACCCATGACGCCTCATTCAGAATTACTTTTACTCTGGAAAGCGGCGACACCCTTGAATTTAAACAGGGCGTCTACTATCTGCAGGGAGATAACGGCTCCGGTAAAACAACCCTGCTCAACATGCTGGCGTTAACAGTCGGCCGTATTGGAGGAGCAGCCGGTCCTGATAAGGGGACCATCAAATTTGACGGCGAAACATATAATGCCAAGAGTTTTAATTACATCAGGGCCGCCGAAATCAGGGAAAAGAGTTTTTGCATCTTCCCTCAAAAAGCCTTTTTCCTCCCTGTTTCCACACGTGACAATTATATGATTTTAAATGGATCCGACCGGCAAAAGGCCGCCTCTTTCTCTGCGCATGAATATCCGGATCTGCTTTCAGGAGGCCAGCAGCAGAAAATATTAATGGATATAGTTCTGGACGAGAAAAAGCCCGTTTGGTTTTTAGATGAACCGCTCACGAACCTGGATGCCGAAAGGCGTCACTATTTTTGGATGACCCTGCAAAAAGCTTATCAACAAGAACTTGCCACCGTCTTTTTTATCGACCATTGGATAGGTGAAAAGATTAAGGACGATAAGAACTTTGAGCATTTAAGCACGCTGCGAGTTGTTACCGAAAACCGGCAAAAAAACAGCCCTCCCAATATCGACTCTCGGCACATAGAAATATTTGAAAATAATGATCCGCAAGATTTTTTTGGCCGGCAGATTCAGCAGATTCAAAAAGAAATGTCAGCCAATAACCGCCCCTCATAAGGGTGGCTTGATAGTGGCCCTGAAAAGGTCTTTTATATTAGACAGGATTAACAGGATTGACCGGATTTTTAATCTTTAGCCGTTTCCGGCCTGTCCCGCTGAAAGCGGGAACGAAACGGCTAAAACATCATCGCCTTCGGCGAATATGTAATACCTGAAAGCCACGGTCACTTATGTGATTCGAGCTCGATAATCTAATTTCCACCGATAGGTGGATTAGTCTTTCACAGTTTCTTCTCTCCGAGGCGTAGGCTCTACGAGCCGGAGGCAGGAAACTGTGAAAATTATAAGTAAATCCTGAAGATCCTGTTAATCCTGTCTAAATAAAAAAAGAAAAGTGAAGGAAAAAATGAAAAATCAAACAGGAAAATTTGCTACAATCTCGCTTATTATTCTTTGGGGGATGTTTTTAACATGCCTGCACAGCACTTCTGCCTTTGCAGTTGATTTTATAACCAAAAAGGAATTCGAAGCCCAAAAGAGCGTTTATCAGAATTACCCTCTCAAAATTTTATTCAAAAAACTTGCCGAAAGTGATGCCTCCGAAAAGAGAATAATCAGAAACACGATCATTTTAAAACAGATCTTTGACCTAAATATGCAGGAAAAGGTCAAGGCCGGCCTCATTAGCTATAAAGAGACCTTCGGAATTATACAAAATATCGGGGGTGACAATTTGAAATTATGGCTTCCCAAGGACGACAGCGGTGTCGATTTTTATCTTGGTATTGACCACATCCCCCTGATAAACGACCATAATTACGAAATCTTAGAGTCGAATATCAACAAGTATGCCGCCGTCATCTACTCTTTGGACAATCGGGTTTACCAAATTAAAATCAGCTTTCTGCCTGCCGCCCCGACCGGGCTTTATATGAAACGTGAAAATGACAATAATATTGTGGGTTGGAGCCGGCCGGCAGCAGCACCAGAACCCGTTGGATATAAGCTGTTTATAAATGAAGAGCCTTTTGGGCAGGTTGAAGAGACGCATGTCAAAGCACCCCGAACCGCCGGTCAGGTAGATGAATATTATGTCAAGGCCGTTTATAAACATGGTGACGGCTTGATCGAATCTGATGCTTCCGATATCCAAATAGATGAAATCACTGCAAAAGAAGTACAGCAGGAAATATTTGCCTGGGAAACCTACGACCGCATTGTGGCGGCTTTAAACCCGTCTGAGTGGCCCACGGCCGAAAAGCTCCTTTATGATAACCAGCAATTCTTAAGTGAAAATCTCAACCAGGAACGCCAACAGAATACCGCACTGCTCGTAGCTTTTTTCAAAGACATCGACGAAGGCGACCGTCTCAGCCAGGTGGCGCCCGCATCCATTAAAAGCCTCGCATCAGCCCTGATCTCCTATCAGAGCGCCGCGCAAAAAGCTAAAAGTCTGCCGCCCGCTCTTGACGTTGCCTTTATCCCCCGCCTTAAAATCGATGCAAGTCAAAAGCGCATCGCGCGCCTGCACTCAGAGCAAAAAGAACTTGCCGCCGGCCAAACCTACGACCACATCGTAGCGGCTTTAAACCCGTCTGAGTGGCCGACGGCTGAAAAGCTCCTTTATGACAACCAGCTGTTCTTAAGCCGGCACCTGGATGAAGAACGCAAACAGACTACCTCCGGGCTCATCGCTTATTTCAGAGAAATCGATGAAGGCGATCGCTTCAGCACAACCACACCCGCATCCATTAATAACATCGAATCAGCCTTGATGTTTTATCAACGCGCCGCAACAAAAGCCCAGGCCCTGCCGGCAGCTATTGACGTTGAGTTTATCCACCGCCTTAAAATCAATGCGAGTCAGGAACACCTTGCGCGCCTGCAAACGCAGCAAAAAGAACTTGCCGCCGGCCAAACCTATGACCGCATCGTAGCTGCTTTAAACCCGTCTGAGTGGCCCACGGCTGAAAAACTCCTTTATGACAACCAGCAGTTCTTAAGCCAGCATCTGGCCGGAGAGCGCGTTCAGAATACCTTAGGGCTCAGCGCTTTTTTCAGAGAGATCGATGCCGGCGACCGCTTCAGCCAAGCTGCACCCGCATCCGTTCAAAATCTGGAATCAGCCTTGATGTTTTACCAACGCGCTGAAAAAAAAGCCACGGCCCTGCCGGCGGCCATTGATGTTGAGTTCATCTACCGCCTTAAAATTGATGAAAGTCAGAGGCTTCTTGCAAAATTGCAGGCTGCTGAGCAAAAATTTGCGGCCGCCAGAAATGCCCGGGCAGCGGCAATAGCAGCTCCCGTTAAACCCGCGGCCCCTGAAAAAACAGTCGATCGTAAAACCGCACTTAAAGGCGCCATGAAAAATTTCAACACCAGGAATTATACATCATCTCTAAATCATTTTGAGCAGGTTTACAGCACCCAAATTGCCAGCCTTAAACGTTCGGGAAATAAAAGTATCAGAGGATTGCTGTCACTGCCTGTGCGACACCGGGCCGAAGTAATTTTTTTAATAGAAATAGATCGCTTGAAAAAAGAAAATGAGGCTGATGAAGACCTTGTCAAAGAGGGCCTTGAAATAATGTATGAAAGCGTTGAAAACGGCGAGGGACCCTGGTCAATCATTCCCGCGTCCAAACGCAGAAAAATAAAACGTCACATAGAAAAATACGGGGAGTAAAGGGCATTTTAATTTTTCACCGCAGAGCCGCAGAGTTCGCAGAGGTTATTTTATATTAGACAGGATTTACAGGATTTTTAATCTTTAGCCGTCCCTGCCTGTGGTAGCGCAGCGGACATCCCGCTAAAAGCAGGGATGAAACGGCTAAAACATCATCGCCTTCGGCGGTAGAGTATATCTGAAATTCAATAGAGTTTTAATTGTATTCGTAAATTCTGATGTTTAATGTGTAGCAAGTGCCTCCGCGTCAGCGGACTTGGTTTTCCCCCTTTCGTTCGGAAAGGGGAAAAGAAAATCCTGAAGATCCTGTAAATCCTGTCTAAATAAAAAAAGAAAATTAAATCTCTGTATTTACGACGCCATTAAAGTGTAATCTGATCGCCCGGATTCATAACCGTCACCTGAGCGGAAGTTTCCTGCTCCACCCTTAAGGCCCAGGCCGGCGCATCCTGCTTGATCATATCAAACGTATTGTAATGCACAGGCACCACCTGCGCCGGTTCGATCAGTTTGACCGCCCGCAGGGCATCGTCGGGTCCCATGGTGAAATTGTCGCCAATGGGTAAAATTGCCAGGTCGATACCCTCTTCGCCGATTAGCTTCATGTCGTAAAACAGACCGGTGTCACAGGCGTGATAGATCTTTTTCGCTTCCAGATAAAGCAAAAACCCACAGGGATTGCCGCCGTAAGCACCATCCGGCAGGGCTGATCCATGCTGGGCTATGGTCAGTTTCACCCGCCCCCACGGAAAATCAAAACCGCCGCCGATATGCAGCGGATGAGCGTTATCAATCCCCTGCCCCACCAGCCAGTTTTGAATTTCATAATTGGAAACAACCGTTGCTCCGGTTCGTTTGGCAATTTCAACGGCATCCCCCAGATGATCGCCGTGGCCGTGTGAAACCAGGATATAATCGGGTGCAACTTTATCGGCTTGAACCGGTGACAGGGGATTGCCGCTGATAAAAGGATCCAGCAGCAGTTTGGCCTTTGCGGTTTCTATCAAAAAACAGGCGTGACCGTACCAGGTAATTTTTACTGTCATTACGCACCTCTCTCCTTTAATGAATTCGTAACACGATTTTATCCCGGGATGGAGATACTATGCTTTTTAATCAGCTCATAAAAACGGGATCGGGACAGTTCGGATATTTGGCAGGCAGCTTTGGTATCGCCCCGGGTGAGCGATACAAGCTCTTGCAGGTACTCCCTTTCAGCCAGGGCTGTGGCATTTTTTCGAAATTCTTTCAAAGATTTAAGTGGCATTGAAGCAGCGTTTATCTTTTCAGCCCGGTCTTTAGGAGGCCGATCTATTTTTATAACGGATTGGGTGGTAAAAATACGGACGTATTCGGGCAGGTGTTTGGGGAACAGGATCTGGCCGGGGCCGGCTGCCGTGACCGCAACTTCCAAGGTTTTAATCAGTTCTCTGACGTTTCCCGGCCACGGGTAGATCGTCAGGGCTTCAATAAACTCCGGCGAAAACCCTTTGTGCTTAAGCTGATGGCGTTCACAAAGCTTGGCAACATGATAGATGGCCATCTGGCCTATATCGTCAGGATGCTCTCTTAAGGCCGGCAAACTGATCGTCAAGGCCCGCAGTCGATACAAAAGATCACTGCGGAAACGACCGGCCTGAACCCACTGATCAATGTTCCGGTTGGTTGCCGCAACCAGTCTGAAATCGCTCCTGACCTCCTGTTCACTCCCCACCGGGCGGAAGCGGAGTTCCTGAAGAACCCGCAGGAAAACCTTCTGAACGGTAAAAGGGAGTTCGCCGACTTCATCCAGAAACAGGGTGCCGCCGTGAGCCTGTAAAACAAGGCCTTCCCGATTTTTGTCAGCGCCGGTAAAGGCTCCCTTTTGGTGCCCGAAAAGCAGGCTCTCCACCAGCGTCTCAGGAAGAGCGGTACAATCCACAACCACAAAATTTTGCTCCAACCGCCTGCTGTTTTTATGTATGGCCCGGGCAAAAAGCTCCTTGCCGGTTCCGGTTTCACCCGCCAGTAAAACATTGACGTCACTGCCGGCGGCCTGGGCCAGGAGGTCGAAGCAGGCTTTCATTTGGGTACTGGTGCCGATAATCCCGTCCAGGTTTAAAGCTACCGGTGATTTCTGCTTTCTTATTAAGCCGTCACGATATTGAATAACCCGTTTCAATGGCAGGGTGATCTTTTGGGGTGAATCGGTCTTTTGGATATAATCCCAGGCCCCGCTTTTAATAGCTATTTCAGCGCCGTCTTCATCACTGAAACCGGTCATAATGATTACCTCCGGTGATGAGTCGGTCTCGCGAATTTTCGGCAAAATATCCAGGCCGCTTCCATCCGGCAACTGTACATCCAGTAGTACAACATCATAGGGCCTGGACTGAACTTCTTTCAGGCCGGTATCCAGGGTGTATTCACAAACAGCCTTGTACCCCATTTGATTAACCAGACCCGCAAGCATCTCACACATAGCGCGGTCGTCATCGATAATCAGTACTTGTGTCATTTGTCACTCGTCATTGGTCATTTGCCGGTTGTCATTTACCGATTGTCATTTGTCACTGGTCACTTTTCACCTTTCACCTTGGCACGCCGTAGCTTCAGCGTAGGCGGCTTTCCACCTTCTGCCTTTCACTATTAACATAAATTCAGATAATTGTACTACCCGGATGCGGCAAATGTCAAGTTTACCCTATTAAATGCCTCACCCTATTTAACCGGGGCCTAAAAAAAAAGGTTCCTATACCCCCGCCAAACCTCGGCGGGATAAAAAGGCGTAGTGTTTTTTCAGGAACGAGGCTATACATGTAGTGCTAATTAGTGTAAGCAGTGGCCACGAATTGCTCGAATGGCCACGAATAAAAAAAGACGGAGATCAGAGGTCGCTCCGGTGAAATGCGCTTCTCAAGTTGGTTGTGTGGATGATTGGATAAAAATGTTTCAATAGCAGGACCATTGTTTTTTCCCTTGATTGTCGTCCAATTATTGACTAAATTATTAGAACACAAAAGATTTGTTTACAGTAATTAATCTGTGAAATCTGCGCCTGCCCCGTTCAATTCACGTCAGTGACAGCGTAGCCTGCCCGCCATCGGCTCCGCCTTCAGGCGAGGCGGGCGGGCGTATTTAACCGGGGTAATCTGCGGACTAATAGGCGTGTTTTTGCGTTTCCCGCCCAAACAGGGTCAGCAAGATGATTTTTAGATCGAACATGAAGGACCAGTTTTCTATGTAATAGATGTCGTGCTCGACGCGTTTTTCAATGGAGGCGTCACCGCGCCAGCCATTTACCTGGGCCCAGCCGGTAATACCGGATTTGGCTAAATGGCGCACCTTGTACTGTGTAATATCATTTTTAAATTGCTCTACAAAGTGCTCTCTCTCGGGCCTTGGTCCGACGACGCTCATCTCGCCAAGCAATACATTCCAGAACTGGGACAATTCATCCAGGTTGGTTTTGCGCATTATCTTTCCGATCCAGGTAACGCGACTGTCATAGGTGACACCAGAAGAAAAGTTAAATTGTATGACCGTCCCCCAAAGTCCTCCGGCCTTGGCCCGACAATGCTCATCTCGCCAAGCAATACATTCCAGAATTGGGGCAATTCATCCAGGTTGGTTTTGCGCATTATCTTTCCGATCCAGGTAACGCGACTGTCATAGGTGACACCAGAAGAAAAGTTAAATTGTATGACCCCCAAGTCCCCAGGGTAGGGGCACGATGGCAAAATTACCCAAAG